>JAUYSE010000200.1 GCA_030696465.1 Legionellaceae bacterium | reverse complement strand
TTGCCGACGCACATAAAGCGCCGATTGAAAATTATGCGTTTGGCGGTGCAGAAGTATTGGAAGATAGTGAAGAAAATGCCGGTTTATTGACGCTACAAAGAGAAGTAGATACGTATTTGTTGGCACATCAAGAAAAAGCGGATGCAGATAGTTTGTATGTTATCTGGATTGGCGGTAATAATTATTTAAATTTACCAGAAGATCCCGCAGCAAGTATTACAGAGGTGGTTGAGGGTATAAAGCATCAAATGGAGCGTTTAGTGAAGCGCGGTGCGAAACATTTTCTCGTCATGAATTTACCTGATTTAGGGGCTACACCCATTGCATATGAATACGGGGAAGAAGCATTATTATCGCAGATAACACAACAACATAATGATAGATTACAGGCCGTGACAGATGAGTTGCAGCGAAACTATCCAGAAGCGCAATGGATATTTTTTGATGCGGCGCACTTTTTTGCGGAATTGTTGGCTTCTCCAGGTGAGTATGGTTTTAATAATGTGCGCCAAGCCTGTTCTGAAATGGCGGTGCGCTCTTCAGAACTTTCAGAGCGAGGCAATTTGGTACTTGGCATGGTGTCACACATTAAGGAAAATCCGACATTAAACTGTCAAGGATATCTATTCTTTGATGTATTGCACCCATCTTCGGCTGGTCATCGTATTATTGCGGCGCGTGTTAAAGAGAAGTGTGAGGCAGAAGGTTTGTATTTGGAAGGTTAAAGGCGTTTCATCCCTACATCAATCACCTCTCTCTCGTCTGAGAGAGGTGATGTTTATTCTATGGTTTCCAGAGAATCATTAACAAAGGTAAGCTCCATCGGCGCTTGATAAGGATTAGTAATGTAGGTCCATATTTCAGGATGGATATCTCCAGGAAGGTTCTGATACATGAAACTCTGATTGCGCACACTAGGATTACCACAACTATTCGATACCTTTGATGCCGGATCTCCAATGCTTATAGGAGCGCCTCCACAGAGGGATGCTTCGTTATTGTCATTTCCATTGATGCGAATGGCATACACCTTGTTATTGACGATATCAATAGTGAGCTGTGCTCCGGTAGTTACGCCGGTTGGGATTGACCAGAAGGTTCCATAGAAAGCATCTGGCGTTCCCGCGTTATTGAAAATGAGTTGTTGTACTGGTATTTTGATTTTTGCGACTTCTTGTGATTTTGCCCTATGGTTGGGTTCTCCGCAAGCACTCAGAACTTGTTGTCTGGTCATGCCAAGGTGTATATATTGGTGAGTTTGTGGGCAATATGACATGGTCTCAGCAAAACAGGACAAAGGGAGGAGCATGAGTAGAGATAATATTGGGCTGCGCATAATTTTTACGGTGGTTTAGTGAGCTTGTCTGTAAGTATATACGCTAATTTAGATTTTGTCGTTCATCGCCAGAAATCTACAGGAATTCCCGCCTAATTATATCAGTGGTAACAAGGCATTCCGATAAAATTCTTTTCACAAACACGCATAAAATCATCCTGATGCTCTCACAGCGCGTCCATGCGTTGTGAGGGTTTGCGAAAAGAATTTTATCGGATGCCTTGTTTGGCAGCGTTTTGGGGTTGGGCGGGAATGGCTGAGAAATCTAATTAGGATGTGTTGACAATTGACTATATATTGATCTATCTAGCTTGTAAGCCAAAAAGAGTTGTGTTAGCATTTGGACGTTTTTTAAACTAATTTAAAGGAGTAATTTTTATGCCAAGTCCCATTCCAACAGCAAAGGGAGCACAACTTGCAGGAGCCCCTGTGCCTGTTAAATCAAATGAGCCGGAGAAAGGATTTTTTAATAAACATGGTAGTAAAATATTGATGTTTGGTCTGGCTTGTGTAATCGGTTTGACACTAGGCTTGGTTACTTATTTTTTACCGCCAGTAGCGGCTTTTTTCATTAAAATAATGCCTTTCTTGGCTGAAATGGCTTTACCAGTAGCCTCTGCCATAGTTGGCGTGATGGGTGTTGCTGCAACATTGCTCTTAGAAGCAGTGGGTTCAGGTTTGTACTCGGTTGCTTCTTGGTTAAAAAGCAAATTTACAAGCAAGCCAAATGACGCTACCGAATCAGCTCCAGTTGTAAACGCAACAGAAAATAATTCTGTCACATCGATGGTCAATGCGTTGGGTCCTAAAGTTCCTCAACCCTTGCCACTTCAACCCGCAGCGAATTTTGTGTCTAGTCAGCAAGCATCTGTAGCCCCAGAAAATGAGCCGCTACCGGGAGCAGAACCCTCTTTCCAATCATAAAAAAGCGGCCAATGGCCGCTTTTTTTTACCCTAAAAACGTCTTTCCCAGGGTATTGGGTTCTTCCTTTACCCATTTAGGCAATAAGTAGCCGGGTAGTTTTGCGTGCAATTGCTGATAAATAGCTTGCGCACGTTCTTCTGGGACAAAAAAGTGATGAGCGCCCGCGACCTTATCGAGAGCATGTAGGTAATAAGGTTGCACGCCTATATTGAATAATCGTCGGCTAAGCATTGCCAGAAGGTCGCTGTTATCATTTACCCCCGCCAGTAATACGGATTGATTATACAAGGGTAAATTTTGCTCACGTAGCCGTTGGCAGGCAAGAATGACTTGTTCGTCTATTTCTTGTGGATGATTACAGTGCATAACAAAAACCACTTGTGGGCGAGATTGTTGTAGAGTATGCAAAAGGGAGCTATCAATCCGCTCAGGCAATACAATAGGGAGTCGCGTGTGAAAACGCAAAATATCCACATGTGCAATATGATTAAGTTGTTCTATAAAGAGCAGCAGGGTTTTATCTGCCAGCATAAGTGGATCTCCTCCACTTAAAATCACTTCATAAATACTGGGATCATTGGCAATATATTGGAGCACACGTTCCCATTGATTAGACTTAGGATTATTATCCGCATAAGGGAAGTGTCGGCGAAAACAATAGCGGCAATGTACTGCACACGCTTGAGTCAGTGTTAGTAGAACTCGGCCGTGGTATTTATGTAATAAGCCGGGGATCGGGTTGGCATCGAGTTCACTTAAGGGATCTTGAACATATTCTGTCGGAGATTCGAGTTCTTGGGGATCCGCCAATACTTGTATAAGGAGAGGATCATGACGATTTCCTTTTTGCATCCGTGCTGCAAATCCTAAAGGGACTTTTGTCTTAAAAGTAAGTGCTGCGTCATGGCTACTGTCAGGAGGTAACTCTAAATAATTTAAAAGATCCTGATTAGAGGTAAAGCCCTGAATTAAATGTTGTTGCCAATGCATAATGAAAAAAACCTTTTAGAATATCTTTCAATGATGGATAGATTATATACTGCGCGTGATATATATATGCAAGTTATTTTCATCCTCCCTGGTCTTCTTGCGATCATTAGGAGGCAGAAATGTCGGTAGTCACTGAGATAATCAGCTGCCCCCTAGTTAGCTTCCTAAAGAGAGCGCCGGTTTTTGATATGCAGGATTTTCTACCAGGGTCGACTCCTCTATGACATGTAAGAGATTCATTTGTTGAGCGGTGACCCCTACAATAAGAGTCGTATCATTAACTTCTAATACGAGAATACGCTCTTTAGTCCCTACGGGTAATTCACTGATAATACGAATAAAATCGTTATCAGTGCAGCTAGAGCCTGCTGCTTTTCTAAAGCAATAGAGTAAAGCAAGCAGAAGGGGTAATACGATGGCTAGGGTGCCTAGCATGGGTAATATATTATTCATCAGTGCTCATATATTCTAAATTATACATGAAGCGTACTATAAGTCAGATTACAGCTATGTTGCAATATTACTTGTCATAGAGGGCTGGGTTCGGTAATATCTTTATTTTTAAAAAAGGAGTTAAGAGGGTATGAGCACGATCTCACAACAGCTCGGAAATCAAGGTGCTTCACTGGCGGATAACGTTGCACAGTCGGTTCAGAAATATTTTACTGAGTTAAAAGGAACAGAACCGGTTGATTTATATTTCTTTGTTTTAGAAGAAATAGAAACTCCATTGTTTAAAGCAGTAATGGAACATTGCAAATATAACCAATCACGAGCTGCCGCATTATTAGGGATTAGTCGAGGTACGTTGCGTACAAAATTACGTCGTTATTTTGATGATAAATATGTAGGGTCACGTGAAAAATAACAGAGAATGGGGCGTAGAGGAACATCCATTCTGCGCCCATTATGCTTTAGATTGTTGGACGTCTAAGTGAAATCCTCGGCTACCTAAAATACTTCTAGTTTGTGCTAGTGTTTCATTTTCGAGGGCAAGCATAGAATGAGTGACTGTGCTTGGAATCGAGCCTTTTGACCATTGGCATGCCATGAGCATTAGTTGACACGGCATTTCTTGCTCGTGCCCAGGTGATGATTCAATGCATTGGTATTCTAATTTTCGGTCTTTGATCACGATAGTCGTCCATTTATCTGGGCTTAGCTCAGAGCTTTGTTGTTCCTCATGCGTATTAACACGGGTAAGCCAAACTTGGTAATTTGATATATTATGCAGTAAAAAAACACCTGGTTTTTGAGTGTCAAAAGAAAGAAATTCTCCTTCAATGACGATAGGAGTACAATGATTGGGAAGTGGTTGTGCAGCGTGACCCCCAATACTCACAAGACATAGTCCCACTTGAAACAATCGAAAGGATAAAATTATTGCAGTGACATTTTTGAGCATAATGCATTCATTATATTGTACGCTGTAGCCACCATTATAGAGAGAAAAAGCATGGATATCCAAAAGTTTGTCGAGAATTTGCTAATTTTGCAGGATCAGGCACTGGCTCGCTGGAAAGCAGCAGCAGTGATTTCTGATCCATACATGACGCAACAAGGTGTTTTAAGAGAAGTAGAAGAAAACCATTGGTTTAACTATTGTCTTTGGTTGGCGGAGGATAAAGCACGCCGAGAAGATCAAGGGTATCAATTTGTGTATGAAGCGAAGCGCGCTATAGATACATTCAATCAACAACGCAACAATAGAATGGAAAAAATAGATTCTGCTTGCATTGATATATTCCAGCCATGTTCTCCAGAAAAAAGTGTATTACACTCCGAAACTCCCGGTATGATGATAGATCGTTTATCTATTTTAGCATTAAAAATATACCATATGCATATACAAACATGTCGATCGGATGTTGATGAATCGCATCGTGAGAGTTGTACTTACAAATGGCAAATTTTGCTTCTTCAGAGAAAAGAATTGGGCCAATGTCTTATAGAGTTGCTTGAAGCTGTGCGCTTGGGATCTCGCACTTTTCGGATATATCAACAATTTAAAATGTATAACGATAAAACATTGAATCCAGAGTTGTACCACACTCAGAATATACCTTGCGCATAAAATAAGCTATAACCAACATTTCTCTGTGATGCTATCGTGGTTGGGTTAAGGGAGGCATCTATATTATACAGCGAAGGGTATTATAAAAAGAGCTCTCTCCGGTTCGTGGTGCTCCGGGAAGTTTTTTTTTTCCAATTTGCCAGAATGACTTGATAAGAAGCCAATTGGTGTGCTGCTTTCTGGAAGAGTACTAATTTCCAGAGTGCTCGTACTTAAATACGTACCTAAATGGTTAGGTAATCTCGATGGTGTTGCTGCACTCCCTCTTGAAGACCGAGTCCAATGTGAGCATGAATTAGTAGAGGCACTAATTTTTCGATGAGTTGGGAATGTATCAGTTGTATCTGCTAGGGGAGTACGGGGGGGAGTTACAAGATCTTTGAATAAAGTAGATCGTGAAAGTGAATGTTGTTGTTTTTGCGGTGTAGATGTGGGCGGTTTTGTCTGAGTTGGCCTGCCTGAAGAAGCCACAGGGGTTGTTGTATCGATGGACTTAGGCGGCAGCTCATGCACTCTAGTTGCTGCGGTGGGAAGGGGGGAAATAGAGGGTGTAGATGCCGGAGAGATGGTGAATAGGGCTGGCGTGTGTACGGTAGTTTTTGCGTCTAGAAAGAGTGGATCCGCAGAGGTTTTAGTGTTAGTTGGCGCAGGTAACACTTTTTGTGTTGTAGATTCTGCTGCGTTGGGAAGAGAAGACATTGGAAAGAGTGGCTCAGATGCTTTTTGGGGAGTTTTCTTTGCATTGGGAGGAGGATAAACTTCGGATTGTTGGGGAATTGGAGAGGGTGGTGTCGTCGCTTTTTGTTGGTCTTTTGTAGTATTCAAAGGGGGCTTGGTATCAGATTTATCTTGTTCAAGCTGGCTATTAATAGTATTAAATGTAGATGGAATAGTGTCAGATTTATTATTTTTAGAGAGAGGGTCTGATACTTTAGAGGTGAAGAACGTTTTGATTGATTTTACTGCATCAAGACATTTTCCGCTGCATTTTTTTGCAAGTTTATGCAGGCTTGCAAATTTTGAAGGCGAAGTCATTGGACTTGAAGCGGGACTGACGGGCTGATTATTATCTTTACCATAGGTACTGGACATGGCTTTGACAAAATAAACAGAAGCGTTTGTCAGGGCAAAACCTATAGAAAATGCAGCAGTAATCGGATTGTCCCTCCAATGTCCTTGGCTATCAAGTATTTGAGTGAATGTCGCTATAAAACTAAAAGAGCGAGCGCCTTGCTTTACTCCTGCAAGGGTAGTGCGTGCAACTTCAATTGCATCTAATTCTTTATTACCAGGTTTCGGGGGTTCAAGAGGGTTAGTAGTGTCGATTGTTTTTGGGAGAGGCGCGGTTGCGTCAGTTGCTGTAATAGGAGATTTTGGTAATGTTGGCGTGTCTGGATTATGGTTGATGTCGATTTTATTCGGGTAGACTAAGTCAACAAGTGTCACGATTTCCTGAGAATAGTTTATACCCGGCGTTTTTATGACGACGATTAAATCACGAATTTTATTTTCCAAGGCGTCAGCATTTGGATTATATTTTTTTTCTGTTTCCTCAATATGTTTTTTATGTTTGCGCCAAGAATGGGCAACTAATACCGGAAAACAAGTTAATCCGATTAATACTGCGGTAATAAGCACAACAGGAGGAATGGCAAAAAAGAGAGAACTGGCAATAATAATTGCTGTAATAATGCCGTAGACAGCAAGATGGTTTTGCATCCCTTCGAGAACAGCAGAGGCCGGAGATTGGAGGGAGTGGGCTCGTAATGCTTGTTGCGCTTTTAATAATTTATTCAGATTGGCCTCTAACTCGTTGAGCGCGGCAGCTTTTTTGAGAGCATCAGCTTTTTCAAATGCTTCGATGTTTGCGTTCCATTTTAGTAATTCCTGATAACTTTGCGCAATATTAAGGCGATCTTCCGTGATATTACATTTGCGTTGAAATTCATATTCTTCATGAATGCGCGTAATGATCGTGGAGACCATAAAAAATAGAGTGATGCCAATTAGTGTAAACGTCCATGCGGGATTTAAAACGCAAAGCGTAGCAATGCCCGCATACCAATAAAAGCCATTTAAAATACCTGCATAGGTCGCTGATACATAGGCGAGGCGGGTAGTAAGGCGGCTTTGGTTTGTTCGGGTTTTTCTTAGGCCTTGGGTTTTTGCATCATAGGTATAATCTGCCAATATTTTAGAGATTTCTTCCTCATTGTCTTTTTCTATATTTTTTCGTTCTTCTCGTAAAGTTCTACGCCATATTTGTTGGATCATTGAAACGCCAATTACTGCGACGCAAATAGGGAAGAAATAGGGCATTACCGCTGCCCCTAAAAGAACAAGGAGTAAAAAAGCATTTTGCATGCCACGTAAGACGTTTTTTACCCCTTTGAGGACGTCTCGTAGGTAAAGCCACGACTTTGCAATGGCTTTACCGATGGTATCTTTCTTTGAGTGTTTCTCTCTAAAAAAGTTTGCAATAATACCCCAGGAGAGGAGAATAATGCCTTCGATAACGGTAATGGCAATACCCCAAGGACTAGTAAGCCAGTTATGCATGATATCAGTGGCAAGGTTATCGTTATCAGAGATATTATTGTAGAGCTTGGCGAGAGCATTTATGATGTTATAGAGAATACTGAGAGAGTCAAATCCGCCATACAAGCTATAAGGGATGCCATTTCTATGGCCTTTCTTCCAGATATTGTTGTCGGCAGAGGGGTTTATTTTGGGATAAAAGTAAGACCAAAATTGTTTTGTTTTTGCAGATAAATAATGCACAGGGTTCGGGATCGTTGAAAAGAATCCGTTGCTGATAGTGTTGCTTGGTGACGCTTCTTTGGGTCCCATGCGGAGATAGCCCTGCCTTAAAGACCAACTTGCGCTATATTATACGGCACGGACTGGTTGAATAACAAGCAAAATTTTATAAATAATATGAAATTATTACATTGTGCATTATGAACAATTTTTGTTATCATATTGGTTCTTAAAATAATAGTTAGAATTCTTTCGTGAGTATAAGTGAAATTTTATGATACAGAAAATCCGGAATGTCGCAATCATAGCCCATGTTGATCATGGAAAAACCACTTTAGTGGATAAATTATTACAACAAACCCATACCTTGGATGAAAGAGCGCCGAGAATAGAACGGGTAATGGACTCTAATGATATTGAAAAAGAGCGTGGAATCACGATTCTTGCCAAAAATACATCGGTACATTGGAATGGTTATCACATTAATATTGTTGATACACCTGGTCATGCCGATTTTGGTGGTGAAGTAGAACGTATATTATCGATGGTGGATAGTGTATTACTCCTAGTAGACGCTGTAGACGGCCCAATGCCACAAACACGTTTTGTCACACAAAAAGCATTTGCACGGGGATTACGTCCTATTGTTGTGGTCAATAAAATAGATAGACCAGGGGCGCGTCCAGAATGGGTTGTTGATCAAGTATTTGATCTGTTTGATAATTTAGGTGCAACAGAGAGTCAATTAGATTTTCCTGTGATTTATACTTCTGCCTTACTTGGGTTTGCGAAGCGGAACCTAGATGAAGAAAGTAATTCTATGGATCCTCTCTTAGAGATGATCATCGAAGAAGTGGCGCCACCTGATGTTGATTCAGAAGGGCCTTTTCAAATGCAAATTAGCTCTCTTGATTACTCCCCTTATGTAGGCACCATTGGCATAGGTCGTGTTACACGTGGAAACATTACACCGAAAACAGCTATAAAAATCATTGATATTGAAGGAAACGTCAGATCTGCGCGTATATTACAAGTGCTGGGATTTTATGGTCTAGAGCGTGCAGAGGTAGAGCGTGCCAATGCTGGAGAAATTGTTGCTGTAACCGGGGTTGATAATCTGCATATTTCTGATACATTGTGTCAACCTGATCTGGTAGAGGCGTTGCCGGCGTTATTGGTCGATGAACCTACTATCGGTATGGTATTCCAAGTGAATGATTCTCCTTTTGCAGGTCAGGAAGGAAAATATTTGACGAGTCGAAAAATTCGAGAGCGTCTCCAAACAGAATTATTACATAATGTTGCTTTACGCGTAGAAGATACGGCAGACCCGGATAAATTCAGAGTGTCTGGCCGAGGTGAATTGCATTTATCTATTTTAATTGAAAATATGCGCCGTGAAGGTTATGAGTTAGCTATATCCAAACCAGAAGTCATTCTCAAACAAGAGGGCGAAGAGTGGTCAGAACCATATGAAAACTTGACAGTAGACGTGGAAGAGACCCATCAAGGTATCCTCATGGAAAAATTGGGAGAGCGTCGAGGTGACATGCAAAATATGGTCCCGGACGGCAAGGGTCGTGTACGTTTAGACTACACCATTCCTACTCGAGGGTTGATCGGCTTTCACACAGAGTTTTTATCCAGTACTTCAGGTACCGGCCTCATGTACCATGTGTTCAGTCATTATGGACCATTAGTGCGCGCACGAGTTGGAAAGCGAGCGCAAGGGGTCTTGATTTCTAATGGACAAGGCATTGCACGTGGATACGCTTTGTTTCAATTACAAGATCGTGGTCGCATGTTTATTGGACCGCAAACGCCAGTATATGAAGGCTTGGTCGTAGGGATTCACTCCCGTGATAACGACTTAGTGATCAATGTGACAAAAGAAAAACAATTGACGAATATTCGTGCCTCCGGAACAGATGAAAATATTGTGTTGACACCGGCTATTGTCATGACTTTAGAGCAAGCATTAGAGTTTATTGATGATGATGAGCTAGTAGAAGTCACACCGAAGTCGATTCGTATACGGAAAAAAATGTTGTTGGAGAATGCGCGTAAACGTGCCTCTCGTAAAGAAGACGTATAACCCTTGATAGGGTTGGGCCTTGAGCCCAACCCTATCATTTTTTAAGAATGTATAATCGGGCGACAAAAAGTTTCTTTAATACGGAATGCCATAACCAATGCAACAAGAGAGCATAGTGGCAGTAGTTGCAAACCAAATTGAAAATCAGAAAGCACTAACTTAGATACATTATAAGCCCGTACCCCAGCAATATTGTCAATCAGATACCCTACGATAGGTACTAGACAAGCGCCTACAAAAATAGAACTCATATTTGTAAAAGCGATAGAGGTCCCAATAACATCACGTTGATGTATTTCTGTGGATACTGCATAGCCGATAGCGACTCCAATATTGGTGACCCCGTAGAAAAAGAATAAAATACAGGCACTTGTTTCATTGAAAGAATCGATAAAGACAAAATAAGTACTAAAAATCACTCCGCATAGCGCAGAACAAATCATCAGGGGCTTACGTCTCCCCATGCGATCAGATAGCCAACCAGACAGTGGTCCACTGATCCCCCAGCCAATAAAGATGAGTCCTGTTGCAAAAGCGGCACCATGACTTGAGAGGCCTCGACCATATTGTAAGTAGGCGGCACCGATGGCTTCGCCGATGACCGCGGTTGGTGCGTAGAGGAAACCGACATATAAGGCGTTTATCCAAGTTTGCTTATTAGACAAAACAATTTTTAGGCTTTGAATAATAGATAAGGTGGTTTTATCGCCAGGCGCATCATGTGCTTGATCGGGATGATCGTGTATAAAGTGATAGAGTAGTGCCGATAAGATAATAAACAAGCCTGCCATTAAGAGCATAGTATGACGCCAGCCAACAAGTTCTGCAAGCATAGATACGGGGGCCTCTCCTGTGGATGCACCCAACATTCCTAATGCTTGAGTCAGGCCGGCAAGTAGACCTAACATATGAGGTGGGAACCAAGAAGTTGCTAAGCGTAAAGCGCTAATAAAAGCGAAAGCAGCACTGAATCCAATAAGCATTCGGCCGATACATGCGACTTCTAAGGTGCTTGCTAAACCAAATAGGATACACCCGAATCCTGTGATGAGAGACATTCCTGTAAGAAGATTTCGAATACTGAGTCTATCGACCGTCAGCCCCACAGGAATTTGCATAAAAATATAGGGAATATAAAAAGAGCTAATGAGGAGACCAAAGCCTGCTTCATTGATGTTAAACGCTTCTTGAAGACTGCGATGCATGACGCTAGGCGCAACCCGCGCGAGATAGTCTGAGAAATAAAAAGTGGCGGCTAAGCCCCATACTAACCAGGAAAAACCTAAGTTTTTGATGTTTGGGGTAATAAGCGTGTTTTTTAGAGTATTCATCGCTTGCTTCCTGTTAAAACTATATAATTTTTGATTATAACGAGCACACCTATTATTGCAATATAAGTTTTCCGCTTATTTTCTTGAGAAAACGAGTAAGGCCCAGCCATCATCAGAAATAGACTCTATGAAAGTCCAGTTATCCGTCAGATATTTCTCAAGGAGTAAGGGGATTTGATCCTCTAGAACTCCTGTGAGAACAATGATGCCCCCAGGTTTGGTAAAAGTATAAAAGATATTTTCTAGTGAGAGCAGCGGCTGCAGTAGAATGTTCGCTAATAGAAGATCGGCGCTGTGTTCTAAGGCGTGAGGCAGCATAACCTCGATTTGATGCGCGAGTTGGTTGAGATTAGCATTTTGTAGTGTTGCTTCTAACGCTTGGTCATCAATGTCAATGGCAAATGCTTTTTTAGCTCCCAGGCGTAAAGCCGCGAGTGCGAGAATGCCAGAGCCACAGCCATAGTCGATAACGATGTTGTCGGTGATGTCGTGTTTATCTAACCATTGTAAGCATAGTTTAGTAGTAGGATGTGTACCGCTACCAAACGCCAAGCCGGGATCAAGCGTTACCACACTGGCATTTTCAACGTTCAGTGGTATCCACGATGGGCACACCCAAAGACGTTGGCCAAAACATTGGGCTTCAAACCCTTGTTTTGAATTTTCTACCCAGTTGGTATCGGGAATATCTTCTTCGTGAAGAACAAAAGCAGGGTATAAGGCAGAAATACATTTTTTTGCATAAGCTCTTTGATCGGCACTGAGAAATAAGGCAGAGCAGACCAGCTGATCCCATAATGGGGTGGTTCCAGGATCAGGTTCAAAAATAGGGTTGTCCCCTTGATCACGCAAGGTAATCGAGACACTTTCCATTTGTTCTAGTAGGTCAGAAAGGCCTTCTATGGCTTCTGAGGGGACTTGTTCAAGATGTAGGGCATACCACATTACGCTTGTTCCGTTAAAAAATGTTCTAGATAATGAATGTTAGTACCACCTTGGATGAAGGTTTTATCGCGTAATAAGCGTTGATGTAAAGGAATATTGGTCTTTATTCCATCGATAATTATTTCATCCAGAGCGTTACGCATACGAGCAAAAGCTTCTTCGCGATCTTTACCATAAGCAATGAGTTTGCCTATCATGGAGTCGTAATGCGAAGGTACGGTGTAGCTGGTATATACGTGAGAGTCAAAGCGTATTCCAGGTCCTCCGGGTTGATGTAGTAAACGTATAGTGCCAGGAGAAGGGCGAAAGTTTAGAGGGTCTTCCGCATTAATGCGACACTCTATAGCATGGCCACGAAGCTGAATATCTGTTTGTTTGAAAGTGAAAGGCAGTTCACTGGCAACTTTAATTTGTGCTTTGATAAGATCAATGTCAGTAATGAGCTCCGTAACAGGGTGCTCGACCTGAATACGAGTATTCATTTCTATAAAATAAAATTGTCCGTTTTCATAGAGGAATTCAAAGGTTCCTGCTCCGCGGTATTGCATGGCACAACAAGCTTGTACAACACGTGCCCCGATTTCTTTACGCATTTCTTCTGAAATGCCAGGTGCAGGCGCTTCTTCAATGATTTTTTGATGGCGGCGTTGCATGGAGCAATCTCTTTCTCCTAGATGGACTGCGTGGCCTTTGCCATCCCCTAAAATTTGAAATTCAATATGACGCGGGTTTTCTAAAAATTTTTCCATGTAGACGGTTGGGTTACCAAATGCTGCTTGTGCCTCACTACGCGTTAAAGCAATCGCATTGAGCAGATGCTCTTCGCTGCGGACCACACGCATTCCTCGGCCGCCGCCGCCACCAGCGGCTTTCACCATAATAGGATAGCCTATTTTACGCGCGATCGCTAAGCTGCTGTTATCTTCGGTCACCGCCCCTTCAGAACCGGGAACACAAGGGACTCCGGCAGCCTTCATGGCTGCGATAGCAGAAACTTTGTCACCCATGAGTCGAATAGACTCAGCTCTTGGACCTATAAAGCAAAAACCACTTTGCTCGACAATATCGGCAAAATCGGCGTTTTCAGATAAAAATCCATAGCCTGGATGGATAGCCACTGCATCAGTGATTTCAGCTGCTGAAATAATAGCAGGGATATTGAGATAACTTTTTTGAGAAGCGGCTGGGCCAATACAGACACTTTCATCTGCCAAGCGGACATGTAGGAGATCTCTATCAACATCGGAATGCACCGCAACCGTTTTAATGCCAAGTTCTTTACAAGCGCGTAATATGCGCAGCGCAATTTCTCCACGGTTGGCGATGACTATTTTACTGAGCATATCGAGCTCCTTATTCTATAACAAAAAGGGGTTGATCGTACTCAATAGGATCACCATTCGCGACTAAAATAGAGACGATTTTCCCTGATTTATCTGCTTCGATCTCGTTAAACATTTTCATGGCTTCAATGATACACAAGGTTTGGCCTGCTTGTACGGTTTGGCCCATCGTGACAAAAGGTGCTGCCTCTGGAGAGGAGGATACATAAAGTGTCCCTACCATAGGGGAACGTACAATATGTCCTTGGGGCGGAAGGCTCTCTGCAACACTCTCAGGAGCAGGAGAGGATCCAGTGGTTTTAGGAACCACTATACTGGCTGTTTGGACTGGCGCCTGATATACAGGGGCTGAATGGTGATTGCGGGTTAAGCGAACAGACTCTTCGCCTTTTTTAATTTCTATTTCTGCAAGGTCACTGTCTTGTAAAATTTTAATGAGTTTTTGGATTTCTCGTATATCCATGATTGTACTCTCGTTTAAAAGGAAGATTGAAGAATGGCTTCTAAGGCGAGCAAATACCCGTGGACGCCAAAACCACTAATAACGCCTTGTGCGATATCAGAAAAATAGGAGCATTGTCTAAATTGTTCGCGACTTGACAAGTTTGTAATATGCACTTCAATAAAAGGAGTTGCTATTGATAGTAAAGCATCTCGTAACGCAATGCTAGTATGTGTAAAAGCCGCAGGGTTAAAAATAATATGATGTACACCACGTTTGGGTGCTTCATGGATATAATCTATGAGTGCTCCCTCATGATTACTTTGAAAGGTCAGTAAGCGAGCTTTTTGTGCGCTGGCCTTTTGTTGCATGCGCTCATTAAGCGCATTTAGGGTCATACTACCATAAAGATGTGATTCTCTTTCACCTAAACGGTTTAGATTCGGACCATGGATAAGATCGATGATTATCATATATTATGACCATAAAAAAAGGATGAGGGATTTTGCCTGATATTACGAATTCTGTCTATAGGTGCTGATTTTTGTCAAGGAATTCCCGCCTGATTATATTAGTGGTACCAAGGCTTATTGAATAAAGGGCTTTCGTAAACACGCATAAAGTCATCCTGACGCTCTCACCGCGCGTCCTTGCGCGGTGAAGGTCTACGAAAGCCCTTTATTCAATAAGCCTTGTTGGCAGCGTTTTGGGGTTGAGCGGGAATAGCTGATTTTTGTCTTGACGAGGATGCGATAAAACATTTATTATGCGCGCTGCGAGGTTGGACTTGCTATGTGTCATTCCACTGGGTCAATTGGCGACACACTGATTGGCCCTTTCTTTTTTCCGCAATAATACTCTTGTGATTATATAATGATAACTGATTCTTTGCGTCTGTTAGGTCACTATTTACTACCAAAGCGGTTTTTAACCACTTTGGCCGGTCAAGCGGCAAGTATGACAACGCCTTGGTTTAAAAACAGCCTAATTCGAGCTTTTGCTCGACACTTCAAGGTTAATTTACAAGAAGCCGTACATGAAACCCCTGAAGAATATGCAACTTTCAATGATTTTTTTATTCGATCATTAAAGCCTGGAGTGCGCCCTCTAGAAGCGGGCTCAATTATATGCCCCGTTGATGGTACAATCAGTGCCATCGGCGAAATCAAAAATCAACAAATATTTCAAGCAAAAGGGCGAACATATACACTAGAGGAGCTTTTGACTCCTCATGTTGCAACAGCCCCTTTTAAAAATGGTCTTTTCACCACGTTGTATCTTGCCCCTAAAGATTATCATCGTATACATATGCCTATTCAAGGAACCTTAGTCAGTACAACCTACATTCCTGGAAAATTATTTTCTGTGCAGCCGTTCACGGCCAAGCATATCCCTAAATTATTTGCTCGCAATGAGCGCTTAGTTTGTCTATTTGATACACGATTTGGTCCTTTGGCGATGGTGATGGTCGGTGCCACGATTGTGGGCTCTATGACCACCACGTGGGGAGGTACTGTTCCGCGTTCAAATAAAATTCTTCATCAAGTGAATCCAGAAAAGTCTTCCGTTATATTGGCTCAAGGGGATGAAATGGGGTACTTTTCTTTAGGATCTACGGTGATTATGTTGTTACCCCCTCAGACAAATATGCATTGGCGCCACAGCCTTAAAAAAGATCAGAGCGTGCGTTTAGGTGAAATATTGATTCCGTAACTCCTCTAAGCAGGCGGCAGTAGAGTTTATTTTTAGCTTAGACGAGGTAAAAGATAATAGATATTCATGCTGCGTTAGCAAGCTTTGTCTATGCCCAACACTAATGAGAGTACTTTGAGGTAGTTGTTGGCGCACTTGTGTGTAGAGCCAGTGCTCACTGGTCTCATCTAATGCAGAGGTAGCTTCATCTAAAAAAACAATATCCGGCCTATTTAAAAAAATACGTGCGAAAGCAACACGTTGTTGTTCCCCTTGCGATAAAATATCCGACCAAGAACGCTGCTCATCTAAATACACACCGAACGACTCCAGTTGACAACATTGTAATATATCGCACAAAACAGGCTCTTCTGCGACATTTATCTTACCGGGGTAATACAATAGTTCTCGAAAGGTGCCCAAGGGTAAGTAAGGTTTTTGGGATAAAAATAAGGTGCTTGCGTTTTTTGGAAAATAAATATGTCCTGTGCTGTACGGCCAAATCCCTGCTAGAACACGCAACAAAGTACTTTTTCCAGAACCGGCTGGCCCGGTAATTAACCAAGTGCTGCCTTGAGGGATATGGAGATTATGGAAAGAGCATAGCGGTTTTCCACAAGGCAAATGGATGTTTAGTGAGCGCAGAAGAATACTGGAATGACTATGCCGTTTTATGGGGGAAGGTATAGCCTCTACGGCATCTATGGTTTTTTCAAACTCCGTTAAACGCGACACCACTGCCCTCCATTGTGCAATAAGTACATAACTTTCCATCAAGACGGCCATAGAGGCAATGGTGGCGCTAAATGCAGCAGAAAGTTGCATCAGAACACCTAAGGCGATTTTTTGTTGTAGATAGAGTGGAATGGCTAAAAAAATACCGAGAACTAAAGATATGTGATTATATCCGTTATTAAAAAAAGTGAGTCGTTTTCGTAGTTCAAGAATAGCGAAAGCATTCGACACAATACATTGAAAGGCTTGTGTTAATTTAATTTTTTCTAGGTTCTCGCCACCATATAAAGCGATTTGCTCACTGTATTCGCGTATTCTGATGAGTGCATAGCGAAAATGGGCGCTGAATTGTTGTTGCTGATAGTCCAAGCCTGATAGTTTGTTACCAATCCAATAGGTAATCCCTAGGCCAAATAGCCCATATAATAGAGTTGCCCAAAGTAAATACCCTGAAAAATGTAGACCAAATACAGATACAGAAAATTCATGAGATAGTTTCCATAGAATATAAGCAAAAGAAATAAAAGAGAGTAACTCAGAAAAAATAAGCGTAATAAGGTTTATCGTTATATCCGCTAATTGCTCTAAATCTTCGCTGATGCGTTGATCAAGATTTTCAATATTGAGGAAATTTAAACGGTAATAGCTTGCATGCTTAAGCCAACGGAGAAGGTAATGATGGGTTAACCACTGTCTCCAGCGGAGGCTTAATACCCCATTACAATAAAAAGCATAGCCATAAAACAAAAGTAAGAGGAGGACGAGTCCCACAAAATTGAATAATGCTTGAGTTATTGCAGGTTGGTCGAAGCGTTGTAAAGCATCGTAAAAATCTTTATTGAAGATATTCAGTTGAATGCGAGTATAGATACCCCCTATCACACAAAAAAGCGCTGCACTAAAATAAAATAAGGCAGTCCGTTGCGCATCAGAACGCCAAAACGGCAGGCATAAACGCCAGGCATTGGATAAAGTAGTACACCGCAAATGTTGGAAATTTGCCATAAAAACTCGTTGGTTGGACTTGAGCTTCCGCACAGTATACGCGGGAATTTTGGGTTTTAAAATATGGGTAGAGCGAGAATGATGGAATCATTAAAAAGGACTATCTTAACGGGAGGATATGGTATATAGTTTCGCGTTGTAAAAAGGTGGCAATCTATTGCGTTTGGTGTACTAGAAAAATGAAAAATAATTACACGTCTTTTTTTATTCGATGCTTGAGTATTTGGATACTGAGCTTTTCTTTAACCGCATATGCGGCAACAGGCTTTGTAGTTCAAGATATTCAAGTGAAGGGCTTAGAGCGCGTTCATGCAGGAACGGTCCTCAATTATTTGCCGATTCAAGCAGGCGAGCGGCTTGAGCCAGAACAAACCGCAGGAATTATCCGTGCCTTATATGATACAGGCTTCTTTCAAGCAGTCTCATTGTCTCGCTCAGGCAATACTTTAATTGTTCACGTGGTAGAGCGGGCGACAATAGGCTCTATTTCTGTTGTAGGGAATGAAGAAATCCCTAAAGATGCAATGAAAGAGTTATTAAAGAATTTAGGTTTAGTAAAAGGTCACATTTTTCAACGTGCTGTTCTAGAAAGACTCGAAAAAGAATTGGAACAAGCCTATACCGAACGTGGCAAATATAATGCCCGTATCAACACACAAGTCACGCCGCTTACAGAGAGCCGAGTCGCCATTACCATTACGATTTCAGAAGGCCGGGTTTCTCGAATTAAAACGATTACGTTTGTTGGTAATAAAGAATTCTCTGATTCAGATCTCTTGCCTGAAATGTCATTATCTACCAGCAATTTTTTCACGTATTTCAGCAAAAAAGATCAATATTCACAACCCGCAATGGATGCCTCTCTCGAAGCTATTCGTTCTTACTATATGGACCGAGGCTATCTTCATTTTAAAATTGTATCTTCACAAGTATTGTTATCTCCAGATAAAAAAGACGTCTTTATCACTATTCATGTGAAAGAAGGTGCACAATATCATTTTTCAGGGTTTGCCTTAAAAGGTAATACCGTTATTTCTCCTGAGGATATGCGCAAGAAAGTTTTAGTTCAGCCTGGTAACGTATTCTCACGCAAACAAGTGACGGAGAGTATTTCTGCGATAGGGGATACTTTAGGTGACGTAGGTTATGGTTTTCCTGTGATACAAGCTGATCCACGAATTGATGAGGAGCATAAAACGGTCTTCATTACCTTTATTATTGAGCCTGGTCGGCATGTATATGTGCGGCGTATTCAGTTTCATGGGAATACAAAAACAGGTGATTATGTGTTACGCAGCGCTATTCGACAAGATGAAGGTGCCTTGTTGTCGTTACGTAACATTAAAGAGTCTGAACGACAATTACGTATGTTGGGTTACTTAAAAAATGCCAGTGTAAAAACAGTCCCCGTTGCGGATGCGAATAATCAAGTAGATCTCGATGTTGATGTAGAGGAAGGTCCTTCAGCAGAAGCGAAGGCATCGTTAGGTTATGGTACAAACGGACCTCAATTTAACGCTTCGTTTGATCAGCATAATTTTATGGGAACAGGACGTGCAGTGGGTATTGGATTTAACGCCAGTTATTGGGGACAAGACTATACGATGCATTACTTCAATCCCTTTGCAACAACCACCGGCATAGGTTTTGGCGCTGATTTCTATTTCCGTACCGTTGATCCACAGCATTTAGATGTTAGTGCTTACTCCTCCGATAAATTTGGTGGAGATGCCTACTACAATATTTTACTAAGTGAAAAAAGCAGTCTACAGCTTGGTTATGGATATCAAGGTTTAAACATTACTAATGCGGGAAATGTTTTACAAATTCAGAACTTTGTTGATCTTTACGGCGGAAACTTTCAAGAAATTCGTTTAACCGGTGGTTGGAATAGAAATACCTATGACCAGATGCCTTTCCCCACCAGTGGGGTGAATCAACAGCTGAGTATGTTGACTGCGTTAGCGGGGACTGAAAAATCATTACGGTACTATAAAGGCTCGTACATGATTCATTGGTTTCAGCCATTGTTTTCAGGGTTTATTTTTAATGTATTAGGCAATGTGGCATACGGAAACCAATATAATAATCAGGGTTTGCCATTTTTTGAAAACTATTTTGCGGGTGGTATTGCGCAGCCTGGTGAAGTTCGGGGTTATGATAGCTTCTCTCTTGGGCCACAAGATAACTATGGTCGTTCGCTTGGAGCAAATTTCTTGACGAGTGGAACCTTGGCTTTGATATTACCCTATCCAATTAGCCGAGATACCGTACGTACTTCTGTCTTTATGGATGCTGGTAACGTATTTTCTTATGGATTACCAGAGGCATTACAAGGAACTGATGCGGGACCTATCCGTTATTCTGCCGGTCTTTCTATAGAGTGGCGCTCTCCATTTGGTCCTTTAGCGTTTAGTGTTGCGAAAGCAATTAATCCTCAACCATTGGATAAGCTGCAGTTCTTCCAGTTTACGGTGTCTTCAGCGGTGTAAGTTGATCCGAGTCGCGACCGTTAGGAAGCGGAGCAGTTAAACAGTCTTATCAACTGCTCTGCATCCTAATGGTCGCAACGTGCAAAACTTCTTAGGCTTCGCAGTTCTTGTCAGACGACACCAACGAGCACTGATAATACTGCTCACCAATTTTAATACGATCTCGCTGGTTTTTTTTACGCCAAGCATTCGTATCTCTTAAAGAGTAAACGCAACCACAATATTCTTGTTGATAAAAGTTTTCACGTTTAGCAATATCATACATCCGACTTGAGCCACCGTCTTTACGCCAATTGTAAGTCCAATAACTGAGATTAGGATAACGATTGGCGGCACGTACACCACAGTCGTTGATTTGCTCCATGTTTTTCCAACGAGAAATACCTAAAGAGCTGGAGATAAGCGGAAACCCATGTTCATGCGCGTAGAGCGCCGTCCTTTCAAAACGCATATCAAAGCAAGCCGTACATCGTTTGCCCCGCTCGGGTTCCCATTCTAGTCCTTTCACGCGTTCAAACCAGTTATCTTTATCATAATCAGCATCAATGAGAGTAATGTTATGTTTCTCCGCAAAACGGACATTTTCTTCTTTACGAATTTCATATTCTTGCTGAGGATGAATATTCGGGTTGTAAAAGAAAATAGTGAAATCAATCTTAGAAAATAACAGAGCCTCCATTACTTCTCCAGAACAAGGAGCGCAACAGGAGTGTAATAATAGGCGATCCGCCTCATTGGGCAGGGTTAAAAGGGTGCGTTCCATGGTTACTCCAACTGTAGAAAATGTTCTCGGTAGAATTTTAATTCATCAATAGAATCTCGGATATCTTGTAGAGCCAAATGTTGCGATTCTTTTTTGAAGCCTTTCATTAGGTTAGGGCGCCAACGTTGAGCCAGTTCTTTTAGCGTACTCACATCTAAGTTTCTATAATGAAAATAGTAAGCCAATTCAGGCATATACTTATATAAAAATCGTCGGTCTTGGCAAATACTGTTACCACACATAGGGGAGTAACCTTTGTCTATATATTGACTTAGGAACATAATGGTTTCGAGTTCTGCTGCTCTTTCAGTGATATCACTATTTTGTACGCGAGACACAAGGCCGGAGCGATTATGTTGTTTGGTGTTCCATTCATCCATCGCACTGAGGTGATTTGGTGCTTGATGGATGGCAAGGACAGGTCCCTCCGCTAAAATCTCGAGTTGGCTATTGGTGACCACCGTGGCAATTTCTATGATTCGATCATGCTCAGGATAAAGACCGGTCATTTCTAAATCAATCCAGATTAAATTACTATTACTTTTTACTGACATGAGCGTCCTTTTTAAGAAAGTTTTTTTGAAGGTGGTCTATGCGGGCTTTACGAATAGCCGCACCTAGGGCTTCTCCGGTTAATCCAGAGTGAATAATGCTTTGTAAATTAAGCTGTAGACAGGTTTTTAGTAGTGACTCCCCCCAAGCAAGAAGAGCGACGCTCCTTGTCTGAGCATCTGATTGCTGCGCGTAGATTTCTTGGGCTTGGCTGGCGAGTAATATCTGCATGAAGAGCTGCGGTTTACGAAAGGCATCACTTTGCTGCAAGAGTTGGAATAATTCTTCAGCGGAAAGCTGTGCCCGTTTCGCAAGGGGTGCATGCAGCAGAGCAGTTTTTTGTGCGATTTCACTATATAGTTTAGGGATGCGTAGGCGTTTTGCCATGCGGGCAATGAGTGTCACGCTATGTGCTGGATAGTCAGGATGTTCTGGCCATTGCGAGGGCGAAGTTAAGGCTTTACCTAAGAGAGTGGTGATTGCACTAAAACGTACCTGAGGATCTAAACTGAGCATACTCGCATTTTGTAAAGCTTGGAGGGTATGCATTCCGCAGTCTTTGTTGCTAAAAAGAGTATTTTGTTGTGGTACGCCAAAGAGTGTATTTAACTCTGGAAGCACTACACGTAAAGCACCGCACGCACGTAAGGTCAGGATAAATTGCTCAGGGTTTTTTTCTTGCAGGCTTTTTTGCCATTCGAGAAAGACACGTTCTGGGGTAAGATGCTCCAATTCTCCCTGTTGCACCATATGGGTCATGAGTTGTCGGGTTTCTGCTGCGAGAGTGAATCCGAGTGAGTGAAATCGTGCCATAAATCGCGCCACTCGTAACACGCGTACGGGATCTTCGATAAATGCAGGGGAAACATGACGTAAAATTTTTGCTTGGATATCTTTTTGACCTTGAAAAGGATCAATCAATTGGCCGTTGGGATCTTGTGCTATCGCATTGATAGTGAGGTCACGTCTAGAAAGATCTTCTTCTAAAGTAATATTGGGTTGGCTGTCACATATAAAACCAGTATATCCCGAACCAGATTTGCGCTCGGTGCGGGCTAAGGCATATTCCTCTTTGCTTTTAGGATGTAAAAAAACCGGAAAATCACGGCCGACAGTCTCAAAACCTTTTGACAATAGGTCTTGCGGGGTGGCACCAACCACGACCCAATCACGTTCTTGTATCGGTAAACCTAACAAGCTATCACGAACGGCGCCACCAACTAGATAAATTTTCACACAGAGTCATTGAGTAATTAAGCATGCGAAATATTTTAACAGCAATTGACAATATTTTCTAATCTAGTATGGTGGTACTTTCCATTTTATGTAGTATGAAGGTTAATGTCTAAAAGAAAAATTTCGTTACAGCAACGTACGCGGATTCAGGCGCTACAAAAAAAATCTTTACAAGCAGAGGAAGATGGCGATATTTCCTTGTTGCCAGGATTGGTAGTGGCTCGTTTTGGACATAATGCGGAAGTAGAGGCGGAGGATGGGCGCCGTTTTTTATGCAGCTTACGGACGCACGTAGAAGATCTCGTGGCAGGGGATCGAGTAGTGTGGCAACTAGCGGCCGGCAAAGAACAAGGTGTTATTGTCAGTGTTCATCCGCGTACAGCCGCTTTAATGCGCGCCCAGCCTCGAGGTGCTCCGAAACCAGTGGCGGCAAATATTACACAAATACTGATAGTCATTGCCGTAGAGCCTTTGGTGTTGTGGCCGGTATTAGATAGTTATTTGGTGGTAGCAGAGCATTTAAATGTGACCGTCGGTATTGTATTAAATAAAACTGATCTTCCTTGTGAAAACATTGTTAAGACATTACATAAAATTTATGCCCCGATGGGATATTCTATCTGTATGGCATCACAGCATCAGGGAAAATTAGGCTCGTTGGAGGAAAGTTTATCTGGGCAGGTGTCTGTTATGGCAGGGCAGTCTGGTGTAGGAAAGTCCTCCCTCATTAGTAGTGTATTACCGCATGAGCAGTTGCGCATTGCAGATTCTAGCATTGCGGAAGTCCATGGTCGACATACCACCACAAATTCTCGTTGGTATTGGTTACCCAAGGGAGGGGCTTTGATTGATTCTCCTGGGGTGCGCTCGTTTGATATTTGGCCGATGCCGGTATCGGATATTTTGTATGGATTTCGAGATTTAAGACAATATGCCGCAAATTGTAAGTTTAGAAATTGCTCTCACGTAGAGAATACACCTGGATGTGGTATTCAGCAGGCGCTGCAGGCCGGTTTATGTTCCCGCGAGCGCTATGCTTCATTTTTTAGATT
The DNA here is from genome assembly GCA_030696465.1 of Legionellaceae bacterium. GTDB lineage: Bacteria > Pseudomonadota > Gammaproteobacteria > Legionellales > Legionellaceae > JAUYSE01. The sequence continues at coordinate 17,275 of JAUYSE010000200.1, read as the reverse complement.
ATGTGAAGAAAAAGGGCGGAGGTAGTTCAGCCTTCTACACTCTTTCTTTGTTGTGCAATAATCTCGGATATTCCTGCTTGTCCAAGCTCAATAAAGCTGAGTAATTCTTCTTTAGAAAAGCTTTTAGATTCGCCGGTTCCTTGAATTTCAATAAACTTCCCTTGTTCATCCATGACAATGTTCATGTCGGTTTCTGCGAGGACATCTTCGGCATAATCTAGATCAAGAACGGCTTGTCCTCGATAAAGACCGACAGAAACAGCCGCGATAAATTGAAAGGCGGGAAATCGTTTGATTTTTTCGCGAGAAAGCATCCAGTTGAGGGCATCCCAAAGTGCGACACAGCTGCCAGTAATTGCCGCAGTTCGAGTGCCGCCATCTGCTTGTAATACATCGCAATCGAGCGTAATGGTGGTTTCGCCAAGCACTTTCATGTCGAAACAAGTACGTAATGAACGACCAATTAAACGTTGAATTTCTGCGGTACGCCCACTTTGTTTGCCTTTCACAGCTTCTCTTTCAATACGACTATGCGTAGAGCGGGGCAGCATACTATATTCTGCGGTGATCCAGCCTTGTTTCTTCCCTTTGAGAAAGCGTGGAACGCCCTCAATAACGGAAGCGGTACAAAGAACTTTGGTTTGTCCAAATTCAACCAAAACTGAGCCTTCAGCATGTTGCGTATAGTGACGTGTAAATTGAATAGGACGCAGTTGATTGTGTTCACGACGACTGGGGCGCATGGAAGAAAATCCTTAGAAAAGGCGAAGTATAAACGTAGAGGTGCAGGAGGGCAAGGATTGTATAAATTCTCAGGGTAAACGCATCTTATGTGTAAAATTAGCACGATCTATCCGAAGCCCTTTATTCGAAAAGTCTTGTCGGCAAAGTTTTTGGGTTGGGCGGGAATGGCTGTGAAAATTTTAGTTGGACTTGCATGAAGATACTTATTTAGGGTATAGTCGCCTGCGCAATTGTGATAGGGAATATCTATGAGCGGTCCTTTGATCGTCGGTAATTGGAAAATGCACGGGAGCCTTTCTTTTGTGAAAGGGTTTCTAGAAGCGTTGCGGGCATCTAAAATGGCGCAGTTATCGCAAGCGGTTATATTACCGCCAGTTTCTTTTTTAGAATGTGTACAAAGTGGTTTGCAGGGACTGCCAATTGCGTTAGGCGCGCAAAATGTTTATCCTTTGAATGCGGGAGCAGTCACGGGTGAAATTTCAGCCCCTATGCTACAAGAATTTGGATGTCGTTATGTATTAGTAGGACATTCTGAGCGTCGATCCTTGTTTCAAGAAACCGATGAATTTGTTGCGCAAAAATTCCATCATGTACAAGAACATGATATGATCCCCATTCTTTGTATTGGTGAGTCGTTGGAAGCGCGTTTGGCAGGGGCGACAGAGACTGTTCTGAAAAGACAAATAGAAGCCGTGTGTTTGACCAAAACACTAACAAAACCCTGGCTATTGGCGTACGAGCCAATATGGGCTATTGGTACAGGTCAAGCAGCAACACCAATGCAAGCACAGGATACGCATCAATATATACGTTCTCAAGTCGAGGCGTGTTTGGGTGCGTTAATTGCGTCGAAGCTTCCAATTTTGTATGGAGGCAGTGTAACGCCGGAGAATGCGTCGCATTTATTAGAAATGCCAGATATTAATGGCATGCTAGTGGGTGGAGCTTCTTTGAAAGTGGAATCGTTTTTAGGTATTTTATCATGTATCAAATAGTATTAATGGTGCATATGTTTGTTGCACTTATGTTGGTGGGCCTGGTGTTAATTCAATATGGAAAGGGTGCTGATATTGGCGCCTCATTTGGATCAGGCGCCTCTAATACCGTTTTTGGCAGCCAAGGGGCTGGTGGATTTTTATTTCGAATGACGGCAGGGCTTGGATTGGCGTTTTTTATTACCAGTCTGACTTTGTCTTATATAGTGTCAACTGAGTATCAACACGCTCAGTTGCAAGTGGTCCCAAAATCAGGCACAGTACCGTCGTCGGATGTGCCCGTGCATCGGAGTGTAACCCTCCCTTCAAATGATATTCCGGTGCCTGTGAGTAAGGGAGCAAAATCGGCCCAAGAAGAGCTTCCTGAGCCGAAGTAGTAAAAAGTATACTCACAGCAATTGAATTTTCGACTAGGCGCAAGCGAGAGAGGTTGCAACAACGCCGAAAACTCAAGTGTGAAGAGTGTAGTTTCTGTGCCGAAGTGGTGGAATTGGTAGACACGCCGTCTTGAGGGGGCGGTGGCGTAAGCCGTGCCGGTTCGAGTCCGGCTTTCGGCACCATTTTTTAATACATACTGTGTCTATACTCACAGCAATTCAATTGCGAAGCGTATACACTCACAGAAAAATGAGCGATACCTAAATGCTAGGACAATACTTACCTATATTAATTTTTATTTTTGTTGCGTTAGTGTTTGGATTGTTATTATTAGGTGTTGGTGGTTTGCTCGGAAAGCATGCGCCAGATGCCGAAAAAAACTCACCTTACGAGTGCGGTTTTCCTGAGTTCGGGGATGCGCGTTTACCATTTGATGTGCGTTTTTATTTAGTGGCTATTTTATTTATTATTTTTGACTTAGAAACAGCGTTCTTTTTTCCGTGGGCATTAGTGTTACGTTCAGTAGGCGTTTTTGCCTTTGGCGCAATGATGCTCTTTTTAGGATTGCTGGTGCTTGGTTTTATATATGAATGGAAACGTGGTGCCCTGGAGTGGGATTGATTATACGAGGAAAGCATGATTGATGCAGCAGAACTTCAACAGCAAGGTTTTGTAACAACCTCGCTAGAGTCTCTAGTGGGATGGGCGAGAACAGGCTCTATGTGGCCTGTTACTTTTGGTTTAGCTTGTTGTGCGGTAGAAATGATGCACACAGGGGCTTCTCGTTACGACTTAGATCGTTTTGGTATTATATTTAGACCAAGTCCGCGGCAATCGGATGTCATGATTGTGGCAGGGACTCTCTGTAATAAAATGGCACCAGCCCTTCGAAAAGTGTATGACCAAATGGCAGAACCACGCTGGGTTATTTCTATGGGTTCCTGTGCCAATGGCGGTGGCTATTATCATTATTCTTATTCTGTAGTGCGTGGTTGTGATCGGATTGTGCCGGTAGATGTTTATGTACCAGGCTGTCCTCCGACAGCAGAAGCTTTATTGTATGGCATCATTCAATTACAAAATAAAATTCAAAGAAAATCGGTCATCGATATTGGCGAGTAAGGAGAAAATAGAGATGACGCAGATAAATAAAAAGCTTAGCGCTCTAGAAAAAAAAATCCGCACAGCATTTTCGAGCGATATTCAAGAGTTAGTGATGGCATATCGAGAGCTGACTTTAGTGTTAGAGGTTTCAACCATCCATGCTGCCTTGTTGCGCTTGCGAGATACATTTTCATTTGATCAACTGATTGATCTATGTGCCGTTGATTATTTAAGCTATGGAAGATACGACTGGGAAACTGAGGAAGCTACAACCCAAGGTTTTTGCCGTGGTGTTGCGCCTAAAGAATATGTCGATATGCATTCCCAACAATGGGATTTTCGGCAAGAAGCAGCAGCATATAACAGTGCTGAAAGTGCAAGCAAGCAAGCCGAGGGAGTGAGCTCTGTGTCCATGACCGATGGCGAGCGCACTTGCAACAACACCGATCATTCAATTGCGAAGAAGTTGCCGCGGTTTGCGGTGGTGTATCACTTATTGTCTACGGTTCATAATTATCGCTTACGTGTAAAAGTATATTTCGACGAACCAAATTTGTGTATCCCTTCGGTTCATGATATTTGGCCAGGTGCTAATTGGTTTGAGCGTGAAGCCTTCGATTTATTTGGTATTTTATTTGACAACCATCCTGATTTACGTCGTATTTTGACGGATTACGGATTTATAGGCCATCCTTTTCGCAAAGACTTTCCTGTGAGTGGTTATGTTGAAATGCGTTATGATGCCACGTTGGCACGTGTTGTGTACGAACCTGTAGATATTGTCCCAAGAGTGACTGTGCCGAAAGTGATTCGTCATGATAGTCGTTATATCGACGAAGCAGGAGAGAAGCCATGACAGAAATTAAAAATTATACCTTAAATTTTGGTCCTCAACATCCGGCTGCCCATGGTGTTTTACGTTTAGTATTAGAATTAGAAGGCGAAACCATTGTTCGTGCGGATCCACATATTGGCTTATTACATCGCGCTACCGAAAAGTTGGTAGAGACCAAGCCTTATTTACACAATATTGGTTATATGGATCGTCTCGATTATGTATCAATGATGTGTAATGAACATGCTTATGTGCGAACCATCGAGGCTTTTTTAGATTTAGATATTCCGATACGCGCGCAATACATTCGCACGATGTTTGATGAAGTTACCCGTATTTTAAATCATTTGTTATGGTTGGGCGCGATTGCCTTAGATATTGGTGCGATGACGGTGTTTTTATATTGTTTTCGCGAACGCGAAGATTTGTTTGATTGCTATGAGGCGGTTTCGGGTGCGCGTATGCATGCGACCTATTATCGTCCAGGTGGGGTTGCTCGAGATTTACCCGATACCATGCCACAATATAAAGCGTCTCACTGGCACTCCGAACGTGAAACCGATAAACGCAATCAAGATCGACAAGGTGGTTTACTGGATTTTTTATGGGCGTTTACCGAACGTTTTCCAAAATGTGTCGATGAATATGAAACCTTATTAACCGATAATAGAATATGGAAACAACGCACCGTAGATATCGGTGTGGTTTCTCCAGAGCAGGCTTTGCAATGGGGCTTTACGGGCCCAATGCTCCGAGGTTCTGGTGTAGAGTGGGATTTGCGTAAAAAACAAAGTTATGCAATGTACTCAGAAGTAGATTTTGATATTCCCGTGGGCAAAAATGGCGATTGTTATGATCGTTATTTAGTGCGTATGGAAGAAATGCGGCAGTCAAATCGCATTATTCGACAGTGTATCGAATGGTTGCGGAAACATCCTGGTCCGATTAAAGTCGACTCCCATAAAGTGAGTCCTCCATCACGTGCGGTCATGAAAGAAGATATGGAAGCCTTAATCCATCACTTTAAATTATTTACCGAGGGATTTTGTCTGCCTGAGGGAGAAGTGTATCGTGCGGTGGAAGCTCCAAAAGGAGAGTTCGGGATATACATGGTTTCAGATGGCGCGAATAAACCCTATCGTTTAAAAATTCGGGCACCAGGGTTTGCACATCTTTCTAGTTTAAGCATGATGTCTGAGGGACATATGTTGGCTGACGCAGTGGCTATTTTAGCCAGCCAAGATATTGTGTTTGGGGAAGTAGACCGCTAATTCCTATAAATTATTTAAAGGTGTTGACCTATGTCTCAAGAGATAGCGCAGACGTTACCACAGATGGTTTCTGCAGAGCGTTTACAAGAAATTGATACCTGGATTCAAAAATATCCAGTAGAAGAGCGACAATCAGCGGTGATGAGTACCCTACGTATTGTCCAAGAAGAAAAAGGGTTTTTAACGACAGAATCGATGGATGCAATTGCTGATTATTTGCAAATGCCGCGGATTGCCGTATACGAAGTTGCTAGTTTTTATACCATGTATGAGCCAGCACCTATCGGGCGCCATCTTATTAATGTATGTACGAACATTTCTTGTAAACTCTGTGATAGTTCAAGCATTATCAGTGCATTAGAGCGCAAGTTAGGGGTTCGTTTAGGCGAAACCACCGCTGATGGACGTTTTACGCTGCGCGCAGTAGAGTGTTTAGGCGCTTGTGTTGGTGCGCCAATGATGCAAATTAATAAAGAATATCATGAGCACTTAACCCCAGAATCATTAGAGGTGATTTTGGAGCAGTATGTATGAGTAAACTAGCGCTCAATCAAGTATGTTATAGAACGTTTCATCTTCCAGAGTCCTGGACACTTGCCGCCTACGAAAGTGTTGGTGGATACCGTATTTGGAGAGAAATCCTTCAAAATAAGTGGGAACCAGCACAAATTATAGAAGCGCTGAAAACCTCTGCTTTACGAGGACGAGGGGGAGCAGGGTTTCCTACGGGCTTGAAGTGGAGCTTCATGAATCGTAATAATCCCATACAAAAATATGTAGTGTGTAATTCCGATGAAGGGGAGCCAGGCACCTGCAAAGATCGTGAAATTTTAGCGCGTAATCCGCATCAGTTAATTGAAGGGATGGCGATTGCTGGTTATGTGATGGGTGCCACCGTCGGATATAACTATATTCGCGGTGAGTTTTGGCTGCCATTTGAGCGCACAGATAATGCTCTGGCTGAAGCAAGACAAGCGGGTCTTTTGGGTAAAAATATTCAAGGGTCCGGCATTGATTTTGAACTTCATAACCATTTAGGCGCCGGCGCTTATATTTGTGGAGAAGAGACGGCACTGTTAAATTCGCTTGAGGGTAAAAAAGGTCAACCACGGTTTAAGCCCCCATTTCCAGCAAACTATGGTTTATATGGCAAACCGACTACGATCAATAATACAGAAACTTTTGCTTCAGTTCCGGTGATCTTAGAGAAAGGTGCGCAATGGTTTTTGGAGCTGGGTCGACCGAATAATGGTGGTACGAAATGCTTTAGTGTCACTGGACATGTTAATCGCCCTGACAACTTTGAAATTCCTTTAGGTACACCATTTAAAACATTGTTAGAACTTGCAGGGGGAATGCGCGGTGGTCGTGCTTTAAAAGCGGTGATTCCTGGTGGGACATCAATGCCTGTGTTACCTGGCGATCTCATGATGACCCTCGATATGGATTATGACAGCATACAAAAAGCCGGTTCTGGTTTAGGTTCTGGTGCAGTTATTATCATGGACGAAAGTACCTGTATGGTAGATGCTTTGTATCGTATTTCTGAATTTTATATGGATGAGTCTTGCGGACAATGTACTCCATGCCGAGAAGGTACTGGTTGGTTGGTGCGCGTATTAGAGCGAATATTACACGGAACTGCTGATATAGCAGATTTAGATAAATTAGTGAATATTGCCGACAACATTGAAGGTCGGACGATCTGTGCTTTAGGAGAGGCGGCCGCGTGGCCAGTGCAGAGCTTCGTAAAGCATTTTCGTCATGAATTTGAATATTATATTCGGCACAAGCGCAGTATTGTGCTTGCTTAGGTTTTCTGAAAAAGGTTGAGACATGGCTACTATTGAAATCAACGGTAAAGTATTCGAAGCGGAAAATGGCAAAACCATCATTGAAGTAGCAGATGAGGTAGGTATTCCTATACCTCGGTTTTGTTATCATAAAAAATTATCGGTAGCGGCAAATTGTCGTATGTGTTTAGTAGAAGTGGAAAATGTTCGTAAGCCGGTACCCGCTTGTGCAACCCCCATTACAAATGGCATGAAAGTATTTACGCAGTCAGACGCGGCATTACATTCACAAAAAGCAGTGATGGAATTTTTATTGATCAATCACCCTTTAGATTGCCCCATTTGCGATCAGGGTGGGGAATGCGAGCTGCAAGACGTCTCTATGGGGTTCGGTCATTCAGATTCTGAATATTCAGAAACAAAGCGCGCGGTAGAAGATCAGTCTCTAGGTACTTTAATTGCGACCGAGATGACCCGCTGTATTCATTGTACGCGCTGCGTGCGGTTTGGTGAAGAAATCTCTGGTGTGCGTGAATTGGGCGCAACTGGTCGTGGTGAAGATATGCAGATTGGCACCTACATTGCGCATAGCATGACTTCCGAAGTCTCTGGAAATGTCATTGATCTTTGTCCCGTGGGCGCCTTAACCTCGAAACCTTATCGTTTTTCAGCAAGGCCTTGGGAGTTAGCCCAAAGTAATGCCGTAGCACCTCATGATTGCTTAGGTTCCAATGTACATGTGCATCTTCGACGTGAGACATTGATGCGGGTGGTTCCTCGAGAGAATGAAGCCCTGAACGAAACCTGGCTTTCAGACAGAGATCGCTTTAGTTATCTAGGCATGAACAGCGCACAACGTGCGGCCTCCCCCAAAATTAAAAAAGACGGGAAATGGGAAACCGTAGACTGGTCTACCGCGTTGAATTTTGCAGCAGAAGGTATGGCCAAGATCATTAAACAATATGGCCCAGAGCAGTGGGCGGCATTCGCCTCGGCGTCAGCAACCGTAGAAGAACATTTTATTTTACAAAGATTGATGCGTGCGCTTGGGGTTCAGTCTCTGGATCATCGATTGCAACAAAGCGACTTTAGAGACCAAGCGACACTCCCAATGCACGCGATGAGTACCATGCCTTATGCGGCACTAGATAAAAAGCGTCATGTATTATTATTAGGGACAAATCTTGCGCGTGAAGTACCTTTAGCCAGCACTCGTTTGTATAAAGCTTACCGTAATGGTGCCACTATACACGCCATTAATCCGGTAGCTTATCAAACCGCATTCCAAGTGGCAGCACAGCAAATTGTCTCTCCACAACACATGCCAATGATATTGGCGCGAATAGCACTTGCTTTAAAAGGAACGCAAACGCTTCCAGCAGAGCTTGAAGGCTTGTTTCTTGGTGTAGAAGTGGATGAGGTGAGTCAGGCGATGGCGCTTGCCTTGCAACAAGGGGATGCTGCGATTGTGACCGGAGCACTCTTTGAGAATCATCCTGACGCTGCGTGGATGCGAACATTGTTACATTATATTACGACTTGGAGTGGCGTGGACGTTTTACGCTTGACCTCTGGCGCGAATAGCGCAGGTGCAAGCTTAGCGGGGATGTTACCCCATAGAGAAGCCGCCGGAAAAATGGTGGAATCTCCAGGTTTGTCCGTACAAGAGGCAATAGAGGCACGTCTTCGAGGCTATTTCTTGCTCGGCGTAGAGCCTGGCTATGACTTTTCAAACCCTGCGGCTGCAAGGCAAGCCTTGTTGGGCGCTGATTTTGTCGTTATGTTGAGTGCGTTTGATGATCCTAGCCATGCAGATTATGCAAATGTGTTGTTACCGATTGCGCCCTATATGGAAACATCCGGCACTTATGTCAATGTAGATGGGGCTTGGCAAACGGTGCAAGGCGTTAAAAAACCGCATGCGGAGGCAAGACCCGCCTGGAAAATTCTTCGCGTATTGGCGAATTTATTGCATTGTCCACATTTTGAGTATGAATCTTCCGCAGACATTCTGAAAGAAGTTCGGCATCTTGTGAATATTGCGCAGGAAACCCCTTATACGCCATTTTTTCCTGAGGTCATGCCTTCCGCACGTGCCTTGTACCAAAGAGTTGGAGAGTGGCCATTGTACGCATCAGATGCCATAGTGCGTCACTCGATTGCATTGCAAAATTGTGGTGCATCTGAGCGAGCCTGTGTTCGAGTGCATCCGCAAACAGCTGATCAGCTGAATTTAGAGGATTATGCCACTGTATCTCAGGGAGATATTGGGGTAAGATTGCCGCTGGTCCGAGATGCTGCGGTTGCAAAAGAGGTAGTGTGGGTGGCGAATGGGATGTTTGAAACCATGGATTTAGGCCACGCGTTCGCTGAAATTACGATTAAATCTTAGGAATCGTTTATTATGTTACAAGACTTCGGTCTCTTGATATGGATTCTCCTTAAAATAGTGGTTATATTGCTACCGCTTCTTTTAAGTGTGGCGTATCTTACTTTTGCAGAGCGAAAAGTAATTGGTTATATCCAGGGAAGAATAGGCCCCAATCGTGTAGGCTTTTATGGCTTATTACAGCCTATTGCTGATTTGGTGAAACTATTACTCAAAGAAATTATTATTCCGACTAAATCCAACAAATATTTATTTGTGATTGCGCCGCTATTTGCATTGGCCCCTGCTTTGGTAGGATGGGCGGTCATTCCTTTTTCGCAAGGCGTAGTATTGGCGAACGTCAATGCAGGCGTCCTGTATTTATTTGCCATGAGCTCTTTAGGAATTTACGGCGTTTTAATTGCAGGCTGGGCGTCGAACTCTAAATATGCTATTTTTGGGGCCTTACGGAGTGCCGCACAATCGGTTTCTTATGAAATTGCCATGGGATTTTCGCTCGTTGGCGTGTTATTAGCGGCAAACAGTATGAATTTAACCGATATCGTATTATCACAGCGTGGTGGTATGTGGCATTGGTGGTTTTTGCCGTTGTTCCCTTTATTTATGGTATTTTGGATCGCGGGCTTTGCAGAAACCAACCGAGCGCCGTTTGATTTGGCCGAAGGGGAATCAGAAATTGTTGCCGGGTTTCATGTAGAATACTCTGGGATAGGTTTTGCGCTGTTCTTTTTGTCTGAATACGCCAATATGATTTTAATATCGGCAATGCTGGCTATATTTTTTTGTGGAGGCTGGTTATCCCCTTTTGAACAGATACCGTTTTTACACGCTGTTTTTTTAGTAGTACCAGGCTTTGTATGGTTACTGCTAAAAATAAGCTTTTTCCTGTTTGTGTATTTGTGGGTTCGTGCAACATTCCCACGATACCGTTATGATCAGTTGATGCGTTTGGGTTGGAAAGTGTTGATTCCTGTTACTATCGTTTGGATAGTAGTGACGTCGGGTATGGTAGTTGCACAGGTAAAACCCTGGTTCTAAGGTGGCGGTGCTAATAATATGAAAAAAATAATGCAATATATAAAACATTATCTTCGAAGCTTTTTGTTTTTGGAGTTATTGGCGGGTTTGGCCGTTACTTTAAAATATTTTTTCAAGAAAAAAATAACCGTACAATTTCCGGAAGAGCATACCCCTATTTCTCCGAGGTTTCGGGGCTTATTGGCCTTGCGGCGTTATCCAAACGGAGAAGAGCGTTGTATTGCCTGTAAGCTGTGTGAGGCCGTATGTCCTGCGCTAGCCATCACCATAGAGGCAGAGCCTCGAGACGATGGCTCTCGAAGGACCACGCGCTTTGATATTGATATGTTCAAATGTATTAATTGCGGTTTGTGTGAAGAGGCATGCCCAGTCGATTCTATCGTGGTCACGCCGATCCAACATTATCATATGGACTCTCGAGGCCAGAACATCATGCCCAAAGAAAAATTATTGGCAGTTGGCGATCTTATGGAAAAACAGTTAGCGGCTGACCGTGCGGCAGACGAAAAATATCGATAGCGAGATTAGAAATGCATGTATTATTAGAACAAACTATTTTTTATATTTTTGCAGCCTTAACCGTATTGTCGGCAACGATGGTTATTTTACAGTCTAACCCCGTACGCTCAGTGCTGTTCTTGGTCTTTACTTTTTTTGCCGCAGCCGTATTGTGGATGCTGGCATATGCAGAGTTTTTAGCACTGATATTAATTTTGGTGTATGTAGGTGCGGTGATGACGCTCTTTTTGTTTATCGTCATGATGTTGCATGTAGATCAGCCTTTTGCTACGTTGAAACACTGGTTGCGGTTCCTACCTTTAGCCGTGATATTGCTTGGCGGAATGTTAGGAATACTCTGGAAAGTATTCCCTGTGCAGACGTTCGTAAAAGCGGCACCAGAAGCCGTATGGATGGACGGCATGCCAGTTCAAGCTGCAGCGGCATCAGTGCAGGGGTCAAATACGGAAGCAATCGGTAAAGTCATTTTTACAGAATATGTGTATGTCTTCGAGATTGCTGCGGTATTGTTATTGTCGTCTATTATTGCGGCAATTACTTTGATATTGAGAAAAGAACGCCGTTTCGGAAAACGACAAGATGTAACACAACAAATGATGACCGATCCGCGCAGACAAGTCCGAAATGTTATTATGAAATCTGATAAAGAATAGAGGGATACATATGCTTATCCAGTACACGGTGGTGGGTGCCGTTTTATTTACCCTCGGCTTGCTAGGTATTTTACGTAATCGAAAAAATATTATTTTATTGTTAGTTTGCGTGGAGTTATTACTATTGGCAGTGAACACCAATTTTATTGCTTTTTCGCAATATTACGGTGGGGTGTTGGGGCAGGTATTTGTTTTCTTTATTTTGACGGTAGCAGCAGCAGAAGCGGCAATAGGCTTAGCTTTAGTTGTTTTACTCTTTCGAAATCGTCGATCTATCGATGTTGACCAAATGAATGTGTTAAAGGGGTAATTTGTGAGCATAGCATTATTGACATTACTTGCAGTGATTCTCCCTTTGTGTACCGCTACGGTGGTTGGTTTCGGGTGTCGACGAATGGCGCCGGTTACCGCGCATAGTTTAACGATTGCTGGCGTCGCAGCTTCTCTATTGTTATCTATAGTCGTCGCATCACAAGTATTAACGAATGCGTACCCTCCCATTGATCTGAATTGGTATACATGGGCAAGTGGAGCCGAAGTCTTCCCTTATGCCTTCCATATTGGCTTTTTAGTGGATCACTTAACGGTGATCATGATGCTAGTGGTTACTTTCGTTTCTTTGTTAGTACACATATACAGTATTGGCTATATGCATGAAGATCCCGGATACGCACGGTTTTTCAGTTATATTTCTTTATTTACCTTTATGATGTTGATGTTAGTGACTGCGAATAACTTCTTACAGCTATTTTTTGGTTGGGAAGGCGTGGGTCTTGTCTCTTATTTGCTCATCGGTTTTTGGTATCATAAAGAGTCTGCACTTGCAGGCAGTTTGAAAGCGTTTTTAGTGAATCGAGTCGGGGATTTTGGCTTTATCTTAGGAATAGGCTTATTACTAGCGACGGTTGGCAGTTTAGATTATGCGACGGTTTTCCAACAAGCAACGCAATTGTCTACAATGACCGTGCCTTGGTTGACGACGAGCTTAAGTGCTGCAAGTTTGATTTGTTGGTTGCTATTTGTTGGTGCAATGGGTAAATCTGCGCAGATTCCTTTACATGTGTGGTTACCAGAATCGATGGAAGGTCCAACGCCTATTTCGGCCTTGATTCATGCGGCAACGATGGTGACCGCAGGGGTTTTCATGGTCGCCAGACTATCTCCAGTGATGGAGTACTGCCCAGATGTTTTAAACGGTATCTTAATTATCGGTGCAACCGGTGCCTTGTTTACAGGTTTGTTGGCATTGGTGATGGATGATATCAAGCGTGTGGTTGCTTATTCTACTTTATCTCAGTTGGGATACATGATGGTTGCCATGGGTGCCTCTGCATACAGTGCAGGGATCTTCCATCTGATGACCCATGCTTGCTTTAAGGCCTTGTTATTTTTGGCAGCAGGCTCAGTGATTATGGGCATGCATCACGAACAAGACATGAAAAAAATGGGTGGCTTGTGGCGTAAAATGCCCATTACCTATATTTGCTTCTTGATTGGTAACCTTGCCTTATGTGCAATACCGCCTTTTGCTGGGTTTTATTCTAAAGACACCATTATCGAAGCAGCACAAGCGTCGCATTTGCCGGCAGCGCATTATGCTTACTATTGTGTGGCTTTAGGCGCCATGGTTACGGCCTTGTATTCTTTCCGCTCCTTATTTTTAACGTTCCACGGAACGCCACGTATGGATAAAGCCACCTGGAACCATGTGCACGAGTCTCCAGCGGTGGTTTGGGCACCTTTAGTGGTTCTCGCGATACCTTCGGTGATATTAGGCTATATTTTATTTTACCCAATGTTGTTTAATGAGCCTAGTTTGCTGGGTAACAGTGTGTTTGTTTTACCGGCACATCAAGTACTGACCGTGATTGGCGAAGAAGCCCATTCTGCTTGGTATAGCGCTTGTATGGCCTGGAAGCATCCCGTGTTTTGGTTGACGTTGAGCGGAATTGCGCTTGCTTGGCTCGGATATGTAAAAGTGTTGACGCTTCCAGGCTTATTAGCACGAAAATTCTCTTGGATTTATAAAATATTAGTCTGCAAGTATGGTTTTGACCGGTTGAACGATGTGCTGTTTGTGCGAGGCGCGCGTTTATTAGGGAATATATTTTATACGGTAGGTGATCGCTCGATTATCGATGGGGCGATGGTGAATGGTACAGCAAAAATATTTGCTCGGATGGCCAAAGTGGGTCGAGGCTTACAGTCTGGGTATTTGTATCATTATGTGGCAGGGATGGTAGCAGGTTTATTTCTGTTTTTTTATTGCTTAGTGTTAAGGTAATTCTAATAAGATATACTCACAGCAATTGAGTTTTCGGCTAGGCGACAGTGAACGAGCCGAGGGAGTGTACTCGCAGTCCATGACCGATGGCGAGCGAACTGGCAACAACGCCGAAAATGCAAGTGTGAAGAGTATAGTTCCAATAAGGGTGAAGCATGCAACACATATTAAGTATTCTCATTTGGTTGCCGATTTTTTCTGCAGGTTTTATTTTAGCCAGTAGCTCAGAAAAAAATCCGCAAGTGCCTCGCATAATAACGTTGTTTTCAATATTATTATCTTTAGCATTGTGTATTCCACTGATGAGTGGTTTTGATTCCAGTACTTACAGTATGCAATATCTAGAGTCCCATACTTGGTTCCCACTATATGGCATTAGTTACAGTTTAGGTATCGATGGTTTGTCATTGGTATTGATAGTTTTATCGGTATTTACCAATCTAGTGGCTGTGCTCGCAACCTGGAATAGCATCCGTGAGAAAGTCGCACAATATATGGCCTGTTTTTTGCTAATGCAAGGCTTGTTAGTGGGGATATTCTCTGCCTTAGATAGTATTTTGTTCTATTTATTTTGGGAAGCGACGCTTATCCCGATGTATTTAGTCATTGGGATTTGGGGCTCAAGTAATCGCGTGTATGCGGCTATCAAGTTCTTTATCTTTACTTTTTTGGGCTCCGTGCTGATGTTGGCGGCGTTTTTATATATGGGCAGTTTGTCAGGCTCTTTCAAAATAGAAGATTTCTACGCGTTAAAATTAAGTATGCCGGTACAAACCCTCATATTTATCGCATTTTTCTTCGGTTTTGCCATTAAAATTCCGATGTTTCCAGTACATACCTGGCTTCCTGATGCGCATACAGAGGCGCCTGCGGGCGGGTCAGTAATTTTAGCCGCTATTTTATTAAAGCTCGGGGCGTACGGATTCATTCGTTTTGCTTTACCCATTGTGCCCGATGCCTGTAGAGCATACGCAGGGGTCATGATAGCCTTATCATTGATTGCGGTGGTCTATATTGGGTTAATCGCTTTAGTACAAAAAGATATGAAGCGCCTGATTGCCTATTCTTCTATTTCGCATATGGGTTTTGTGACCATGGGTTGTTTTGCTATTTTTTGGATAGCAGAGCATGGTTTGTTACGCGATGCAGGATTAGTATTAGAAGGTGCCATCGTCGTTATGGTGTCGCACGCGTTCGTATCCAGCGGGATGTTTGCTGGGGTAGGGTATTTATATGACCGCTTACATACCCGTGAAATAAAAGATTTTGGTGGTGTGGTACAGACCATGCCGGTGTTTGCAAGCTTGTTTATCTTGTTTTCCATGGCAAATGCAGGCCTACCGGGAACCTCCGGCTTTGTGGGCGAGTTCATGGTTATTTTAGGCTGTATCAAATCAGGTTTTTGGGTGGCTTTTGTCGCCGCAACGACCCTTATTTTAGGCGCTGCCTATACCTTGTGGATGGTGAAACGAGTAATATTTGGCCCTATTGAAAACAAGAAAATTCAAAAGCTAAAAGATTTAACTTCGTTTGAGTTGACGGCGTATGGTTTATTAGCCGTGATGGTAATAGGCATGGGGGTATATCCTAAGCCTTTACTGAGTGTGCTACATCAAACGGTAAGTTATACGTTGGAACAAGCAGATAAAACAAAACTGTAATCGTTTATAGGCAAAACTATGACTTCATATTTAGAAAACGGACATATCATAACGTCGCAAGTGCTCGTACTCGTGACCGCGTGCGTAGCATTATTGAGTGATCTTTTTGTGACGCCCAAACGTCGAGATATAGTGGTATTGACGGTGAGTCTTATCGGACTGGCGTTAGCAGCGCTGATTGAGTTTTTTTGTATCGGCCGATTCTCTGAACTGGCATTTCAAGGTTTAGTGATCCACGATGACTTGGCCCGGTTGATGATAATAGTAATCGCCTTATCGACCGGCTTAACCTTTTTTTACGGTAAAGAATACTTACAATACTCCCGCATTTCAGTAGGTGATTACTGTGTGTTGGGCTTATTCTCAACCTTGGGTATGATGGTGCTCGTACAAGCACACTCTTTGTTATCCGTGTATTTAGGCTTAGAGTTACTGTCGTTGCCTTTATATGCAATGGTGGCGATACAACGTGACGATGGCACTGCCACGGAAGCGGCGTTAAAATATTTTATTATGGGTGCGATTGCCTCCGCGATGTTACTGTATGGTTTTTCTTGGTTGTACGGCCTTACCGGTCGCCTCGATTTATCGGATATTGCCAATATTATTGCGATGCATTGGCAAACACAATCCGCTATTCTCTCGTTTGCCTTGGCCTTTATTGTGGTGGCTATGGGCTTTAAAGTCGCAACCGTGCCTTTTCATATGTGGGCGCCAGATGTGTATGAAGGAGCGCCTTTACCCGTCGCCTTATTTTTAAGTGCAGGCCCTAAAATTGCGGGTCTAGCCATGATTCTTCGGGTGTTAACCATTGCTTTACCTGATCTTATTGGCCAATGGCAAATGTTGTTATTGATGATGGCATTAATGTCTATTGTGCTCGGTAATATTATGGCATTAGTGCAAACGAATATCCGACGACTATTAGCCTATTCTGCAATTGCGCATGTAGGTTTTGCGGTATTGGGTGTTTCTAGCGGCATTGCCGAGGGATATGGGGCGGCGTTGTTCTACATTTTAATTTATGCGTTGAATACGGCGGCAGCCTTTGGTTTACTATTATTGTTGTCTTCTGCCGGAAAAGAAATAAAAAATATCGAAGATTTAAAAGGCTTAAATCAGAAAAATCCGTGGATGGCTTGTTTAATGTTAATCGTGTTGTTTTCATTGGCGGGGGTTCCCCCTACCGCAGGGTTCTTTATAAAACTGGCGGTGTTAAAAGCGGTGGTCGATACGCACGCGATGGGAGTGGTAATATTCTCCTTATTATTAACCGCGGTTGGCGCGTTTTACTATCTACGCATGATAAAATATATGTATTTTGATGCGGCGAGCGAGCAAGATATACAGCATTCTCAATCTATTACTTGGACTAAATCTGTGCTATCTTTGCATTGTTTAAGTTTGTTATACTTAGGAATGTTTCCGGCCGGAGTGATGACCCTCTGTGCAAATGCCTTTTCTTAATGGTGTTGTTATGAAATCACAAAAAATTATTGCCTTTTATAAGTTTGTTAATTTACCTCATTTTGAGTCTTTGAAAGAACCTTTGTTGCATCAGATGCAAGCATTATCGCTGTTAGGCACTATTTTGCTGGCAGATGAAGGGAT
>JAUYSE010000113.1 GCA_030696465.1 Legionellaceae bacterium | reverse complement strand
AAATTGAGGGCAGTTAACGCATTGCCCGAGAGAGAACCAAAGCTCATAGCAGAAATATTGAGATGCGATGCGGCATAAGGTTGTAAGCACAAAGGGCCACCGACGATCACACGGGGCTCAATTTCGGGTGCAGGTTTGGGGGCGAGGGAGTGTAGCACCCAAGTATAGCCGATTTGTAAGATGTCTCGTTCTGTTCCAAAGGGTACCGTATCACGTTCGTTTTTCGCTCTTTGATAAATGATAGAGCGAGTTTCCCGATTAAAGGGAAGCTCTTCTTCGTTATTCGCAATGAAATATTGTTGAATTTCAGGGCGTACAAATTCTAAAAGATAGCGTAAATGGCCTAAGACTGGAAAATTACGCAGTACGGCCCGTTTGGTCTGGAGTACGTCGTAGATCCATAAAATGATAATGGGGGTGAAAAATAACATAAACCAGCGTATATCATGGAGCATCGCGAAGATAAGGAGTGTTGCGAGTACGCAAATTCCAAATGCAAGATACCATTGTCGACGCATGCTAAATTCCTTTTTTAAACTCCATTCGTATAGTAAAACACAATTCTAGAGCGTCGGGTAGATGCATTATAGTATACAGTGTATAACTTGATGGAAATTTTTCAAAAATTCAAGTAAAGTAGCGATTTTTGGTGGCGGAAATAATCATGTTTAGTGGGTTGCTCAAAAAAGTGTTTGGTAGTCGCAATGATCGTATATTGCACCGTATGGAAAAAATGGTAAAAGTTATCAATGCGCTAGAGCCTAGCATGGTGTTGCTGAAAGATGAGCAATTCATTGAAAAAACGCAAGATTTTCGTGTGCGCGTACAGGGAGGGGAATCTTTAGACGCGATTTTACCAGAAGCTTTTGCGTTAGCACGTGAGGCGTCGCGTCGCGCATTAGGATTGCGACCTTTTGATGTGCAGCTCATTGGTGGAATGGTGTTGCATGAAGGTAATATTGCTGAAATGCGCACCGGGGAAGGTAAAACTTTAGTAGCAACCTTGCCGGCCTATTTGAATAGTTTGGCGGGGCACGGGGTCCACGTGGTGACGGTGAATGACTATCTTGCGAAACGAGATAGTGAGTGGATGCGTCCAGTCTTTTCTTTTTTAGGTTTGACCGTTGGTGTCAATTTATCCGATATGGCAGTGGCAGAAAAAAAAGCGGCCTATGCTTGTGATATTGTGTATGGCACTAACAATGAATTTGGTTTTGATTACCTTCGCGACAATATGGCATTTAGTCCTGAAGATAAAGTCCAGCGTGTTTTATCTTTTGCAATAGTGGATGAAGTCGACTCCATCCTGATCGATGAGGCGCGTACCCCATTGATCATTTCCGGTGCTGCAGAAGACAGCTCTGCTTTGTATAAAAGCGTTAATACCATTATCCCTTTATTGAAAGCCCCTGATCCTGATGAGGGTATTGAAGGCGATTATGTGATTGATGGTAAGCAGAAGCAAGCACACTTGACGGAAGAAGGTCATCAGCATATTGAAGAATTATTGCGAGATGCAGGCTTATTGCCCGTGGGTGACAGTCTGTACCATGCCACCAATATTATTTTGATGCATCATGTACAAGCGGCTTTACGTGCGCATGTCATCTATCAAAAAGATGTTGATTATATTGTGAAAGATCAAAAAGTGGTTATTGTTGATGAACATACGGGACGCTCAATGCCTGGTAGACGCTGGTCTGAGGGCTTACATCAAGCCGTAGAAGCCAAAGAAAATGTATTTATTCAGCAAGAAAACCAAACTTTAGCCTCCATTACTTTCCAGAATTTTTTCCGCTTATATCATAAATTGTCTGGTATGACAGGGACTGCCGATACTGAGGCTTATGAGTTTCAGCAGATTTATAATTTAGAGGTGGTGGTCATTCCGCCGAATAGAATGATGGTGCGTGAAGATGAAACAGATTTGGTTTACCTAACATTAGATGAAAAATATCAGGCGGTTATTGATGATGTTAAACAATGTGTGCAGAGAGGACAGCCCGTTTTAGTGGGTACTGTATCTATTGAGGCATCTGAGTTGTTGAGCCGTATGTTACAGAAAGAAAAAATTAAGCATCAAGTCTTAAATGCGAAGTATCATGAAAAAGAAGCACAAATTATAGCAGAAGCCGGTCGTCCAGGCGCCGTCACTATTGCAACCAATATGGCTGGTCGAGGCACGGATATTTTGTTGGGTGGAAATTTTGCCGCCGAGATACACGCGCTGGGTGCGGATGCTACTGATGAACAGAAAGAAGCAGCACGTAAAGATTGGGAGCAACGTCATGCGGCGGTGATGGTGGCCGGTGGTTTGCGTATTATTGGTTCTGAGCGTCATGAATCTCGTCGAATCGACAATCAATTACGTGGTCGGGCAGGGCGACAAGGCGATCCGGGTAGTAGCCGTTTTTATCTGTCTTTAGATGATAATTTAATGCGTTTATTTGCCTCAGAACGTATGGCAGGTATGATGCGTCGTTTTGGCATGCAAAAAGGCGAACCCATTGAGCATAAATTGATCCATCGTGCTATTCAAAATGCGCAACGCAAATTAGAAGGGTTTCATTTTGATGTGCGCAAGCAATTGTTTGAATATGATAGTGTTGCCAACCAACAGCGTCAGGTAATTTATGCGCAACGCGCCTATGTGATGAGCCTCACTGATCCTGAAGAGGTGATTCGTACCATGCTGCAAGAAGTTGTTGGTACGGTACTGTCTCGTTATATCCCCGAGGGTAGTTTAGAAGAATCTTGGGATTTAGAAGGGCTCAGGCAAGTA
>JAUYSE010000085.1 GCA_030696465.1 Legionellaceae bacterium | reverse complement strand
CCTCGGCTCTCTCGCTTGCGCCTAGCCGAAAATTCAATTGCTGTGAGTATATACGTTAAGTATAATAATTTCATATCGACATGAAAAGCCATATTATACTCTGCGCACTTGAATTTTCGGCGTTGTTGCCAGTTCACTCGCCATCGGTCATGTACTGCAAGTACACTCCCTCGACTCGTTCACTGCCGCCTAGCCGAAAATTCAATTGCTGTGAGTATATTTTCAGTAATTATGGCATGAACATGCCCCCATTTACATGAATATTTTGTCCCGTGATATACGCGGCTGCATCACTGGCTAAAAACGCCACGACATTCGCTACGTCTATTGGGGCTCCTAATCTTCTCATAGGAATTTGTTTATATAATGTTTCTTTTATAGCATCTGGTAACTGTTGTGTCATATCGGTATCAATAAAACCTGGAGAAACCACATTCACGGTAATATTACGACTAGCAATTTCTTGCGCCAAAGACTTAGAAAAAGCCACTAAGCCTGCTTTGGCCGCGGTATAATTTGCTTGCCCAGCATTTCCTGTCGACCCAACAATAGAGCCGATATTAATAATACGTCCCCATCGCGCACGCAACATCGTTTTAGCCGCCGCTTGGCAAATACGAAATGCCGCGGTTAAATTGGCATTTAATACCGTATCCCATTCTTCTTGATCCATACGCAACAAAAGATTGTCTCGTGTAATCCCTGCATTATTGACGACAATCTGTGGTGTCAGATTACAATCAGCAAGACGCGTAAAGAGCTCTTCTATTTGATCATTTTGTGTCACATCCAAAACAACGCCTTCCCCTGTACCGCCATGGCTTTGCAAATGATGTGTAATTTGCTCTGCACCTGCAGGGGTAGTTGCTGTGCCTATAACATACATGCCTTGTTTCGCCAGCACGTCTGCAATTGCTTGGCCGATACCTCGGCTAGCGCCGGTTACTAATGCAGTTTTTGTGGTACTCATATCTATCCCTTTCCCTTGTAAGTGGCCTAGTTGGGCCAAGGCCTAACCGACAATCACCTTTTGTTTCGCCAATATCTTACTTGTAAACCTATTTAATTAGGTTTCTAAATATGCTTTTACTCCATCAACATCTTGTAGTGCGGTAACTCGTATTGCTCTATCTATTCGTTTTATTAGGCCCGCTAACACCGCACCTGCACCACACTCAATAATATCGTCAATACCCAAAGATTGCATCGTACGAATAGACTCTACCCAACGAACGGGCATATATAATTGTTGTGTTAATAGTTGTCGAATTTCTTCTGGAGAACGATATGCTTGTGCGGTCACATTACTAATGACCAAGCAAGCAGGCATAGAAAATTTAGCCGCTGCGAGATCTTCGGCAAATTGCTCTGCAATACCCTCTAATAAAGTACAATGACAAGGGGCACTCACTGCGATGGCTTTCGCTAAACGCGCACCACGCTCTTCTGCCAAAGTTATTGCGGACTCTACAGCGGCAGTATGGCCCGCAATCACGACTTGTCCAATCGCGTTATAATTCGCAGGTGTTACCATTTGCCCTGGTTGGGATATGTCTCGACACAGCGCTTGTACCTCTTCATCCGACAAACCCACAATGGCCGCCATCATACCTAGCCCTGGGGCAATTTCTGTCTGCATTAAAGTGCCACGGCGATGCACTAAACGTGCTGCTTGAGATAAATCTAAGGATTTTGCACAAACTAATGCGGGGTATTCCCCTAAGCTGTGCCCTGCCATCGCTTTGGGCATTGCCAAACCACGTTTCTCTAGTAAACGAAACATCGCCACATCTGCCGCTAACATGGCAATTTGTGTATACGCGGTTTGGTTTAATTGCGCCTCTGGGCCATCTTGTGTAAGACGCCAAACATCATAGCCTACAGTCTCTGAGACCACATCAAAGGTTTCTAATAATTCGGGATAACGCTCAGCAACATCAGCCAGCATACCTATGCGTTGGGAGCCTTGTCCCGGAAAAACAATCGCTTTCATTAATAGCGCACCAACATAGCACCCCAAGTCATTCCACCACCAAACGACTCGAGTAATAAGACTTGACCTCGTTGCACTTGCCCCTGACGTACCGCATGATCAAGCGCTAATGGAATAGAGGCAGCAGAGGTGTTGCCTTGATTTTCAATGGTGACGATTACTTGAGACATGGGCATATCCAGTTTTTTAGCAATCGCTTGAATAATACGAATATTTGCTTGATGGGGAATCAGCCAATGTACATCTGATTTATTAAGACCACCCGCAGATAATACTTCTTCTACGATGTCGCCCATAATGTTCACCGCAATCTTAAAAACATCGCTGCCACGCATACCAATCAAACCCACAGAATCGCTGGTGGTATAATTAGGAAACGTCAATAAATCCGCGGCGTCATAAGAAGCATGCAAACAACTTGCCAAAATACCTGGCGTTTCAGACGCGCTTAATACGGCAGCGCCTGCACCATCTCCAAACAAAATACAGGTTGAACGATCCGTCCAATCTAAAGCACGTGACATGGTCTCACTACCAATCACTAATACATGTTGTGCCGCACCTGCGACTAAATATTGCTTCGCAATATCCATCCCATAAATAAAGCCACTGCAGGCGGCACTAATATCCAACGCGGGGATGGTACGCGTTATACCTAAGTCATGTTGCACTTGGCAAGCCATGCTTGGAAAAAAACGATCTGGCGTGCAAGTCGCTACTAAAATTAAATCTATTTGATCTGGGCTTAACCCTGCTGCTTTAATAGCTTGGGCGCCCGCTTGGGAAGCCATATACCCAGTGGTTTCATGTGCCTCTGCAATATGTCGGCTCGCAATGCCTGTACGCGCAAAAATCCACTCATGTGTAGTATCTAAACGGGTTTCTAGCACCTGATTAGACATTGATCCTTTGGGAAGATAACTTCCGGTACCACTAATCACCGCGTGTCTCATAACAAAAGTCCCTGATTCATAAAGTCAGCTATTTTATCTCGAACCAGTACAATTACGTTATTTTGCACTTGAAGCAAGGCTTGCTCAACCGCATGCTGAAATGCGACAGAGTCGGCACCTCCATGGCTTTTCACCACCACGCCATTTAAACCGAGTAAACTAGCGCCGTTATACCGTGCAGGATCCATGCGATCTCGTAAATGTCGTAAGACCGGGAATGCGAGTAAACCAATACACTTCGTGAATATATTTCTCGCAAAACTTTCTTTTAAAACACCTAGCATTAACTTGGCCAGGCCTTCACTTGCTTTCAATGCTACATTACCAACAAAACCATCGCAAACCACGAGATCCACCATTCCTGAATAGAAATGCTCTCCCTCGACATATCCCTCGTAATTAATAAGAGGACACTCTGTCAACATATGCGCTGTGCGTTTTACCTGATCATTGCCTTTTATCTCTTCAACACCAATATTCAATACCCCAACTTTAGGGCTCGCAATTTTATCAACCGCCTGAATAAGTGCAACTCCCATCACCGCAAATTGAAACAAATGCTCTGCACAAGAATCAACATTCGCACCTAGATCAATCACTCGCGTACGCCCCACCCGGGTAGGTAACTCAGCAATAATAGCTGGTCTGTCGATTCCCGGTAGTGTTTTTAAGACATAACGTGCGATAGCCATCAAAGCGCCGGTATTCCCTGCACTCACGCAAGCCTGCGCATGACCATCACGTACTAGATTGATAGCGATACGCATAGAGGAATCTTTTTTGTTGCGTATGGCATGAGAGGGTAATTCATCCATCATTACGACTTCTGACGCGTGCACAACAGACAACTGCGGGTGCTCAGCAACGCCTAAACGCCTAAGCTCCGAGTGTATTTGAGCCTCATCACCGACAAGGATCAAGTGCACATGTGCAGATTTCTGGATAATGCGCGTGCAAGCAGGCAACACTACGGGTAAACCGCTGTCCCCGCCCATCGCATCTATCGCAATCGTAATTGGATTCAACGGATTTACTCGTCTTCGTCTTGTTCAGGAATATCATTCGCGGTATTTAAGACTTTTCTACCACGATAATAACCATCAGGGGTAATGTGATGACGAAGATGTGTTTCACCAGTCACCGCATCCACTGACAGAGTGGGCGCTTTTAAAGCATCGTGCATACGACGCATGTCTCGCTTCGAACGAGTTGTTCTACCTTGGGCTACAGCCATTCTATTTACTCCTTACCTATTCATTTATACTCTTCGCACTTGAATTTACGATGAGCATCATATCGATATTAGATCGACATTGGGTGGAAATATTAACTATTTTTACTCAAAAATCCAAGTCTTTTCGAAAAAACCTTCAGTATATACTCTTTGCCATTGCCTCTTCGACCAGGAATTACTGCTTAATGCTATCAGTATTCACAAGGATTTCCGGGGAAATCCAATGGCTTTGCCTATAAATTTACATCGCCCACACTAAGTAGGCGTTTCTGATGATTCTATATTGGTCTCCTGAATATCTTGGATACACTGCATCCCTACAATTCGTTCTCCTGCACGAAGGTGCATTAAACGCACACCTTGTGTATTACGACCAATCACTGAAAGCTCACTCACGCGAATACGCACGAGTGTTCCCTGATCAGTGATTAACATCACTTCATCCGTATCTTGTACCTGTGCAGCACGTACCACTTTGCCATTACGCTCATTCACTTGAATAGAAATCACGCCCTGACCAGCACGTCCAGAAACACGGTATTCCGCTAACTCTGTTCGTTTACCATACCCATGCTCAGTGGCCGTCAAAATGGTGCCTTCTGAAGAAGCGATCACTAACGAAACTACGGATTGATCGGCTTGTAAGCGTATACCAAAAACTCCGCGAGCAGTTCGGCCCATTGCCCGAACTAAAGATTCATGAAAACGGATGACTTTTCCGGTATCCGTAAACAACATAACATCTTGTTCGCCACGGGTTATTTCTGCCCCAATCAATTTATCACCGTCTTCTAGATCGACGGCAATAATACCCGTCGAACGAGGCCGCGCAAATGCGGACAATGACACTTTTTTGACAATTCCCAACTTGGTTGCCATAAACACAAAATGTGCATCGGAGTATTCTCGCACCGGCAACATTGCCGTGATGCCTTCATCCTCAGCCAAAGGTAGTACATTAATAATAGGACGACCTCGAGCCGTACGACTGGCTAATGGCAATTGATATACTTTAATCCAATATAACTTCCCTAAGCTAGAGAAGCACAATAAGGTATCGTGCGTACTTGCAATCACCAAACGCTCAATAAAATCTTCGTCTTTTACATCGGTGGCCATTTTCCCTTTGCCGCCACGACGCTGTGCCGCATAAGTGCTAATCGGTTGATATTTCACATAACCTTGATGGGAGAATGTTACCACCACCGTTTCTTCTGTGATTAAATCTTCCATCGTAATGTCGTCTTCTGACTCAACGATTTCAGTTCGACGTGCATCTCCAAATTCTGCTTTTATGGCTAAAAGTTCTTCCCGAATGACCAGCATTAAGCGCTCTTGCGATGCAAGAATCTCTAATAAATCTCGCATAGCAACAATTAATGATTTAAATTCATCGAGAATCTTATCTTGCTCTAAACCAGTCAAACGATGCAAACGTAACTCTAAAATCGCCTGCGCTTGTTCTGGTGAAAGCCGGTACCCTTCAACTTGTCGACCAT
The DNA here is from genome assembly GCA_030696465.1 of Legionellaceae bacterium. GTDB lineage: Bacteria > Pseudomonadota > Gammaproteobacteria > Legionellales > Legionellaceae > JAUYSE01. Next base: position 6,596 of record JAUYSE010000085.1, on the reverse strand, counting down.
ACATGGGGTCGAGCTGCTCAGGTTTAAATTTCTGTATTTCTTCTAGCGTCAATAATTGATCGGCAATCCCAGGCGCCCAAACTGTTTCCAGTAATTTTTCTTTGGCGATTTGCGGATTACCTGATGTTTTAATTAAGGTGATCATGGTGTCGATATTAACTAACGCAACCCCTAATCCCTCTAAAATATGTGCTCTAGCGCGTGCTTTGTGTAGTTCAAATAAACTACGGCGAGTAACGACTTCACGTCTATGTTGTATAAAACAATTTAAAAATTGTTTTAAGCTCAGCGTTCTCGGCTGCCCATCGACCAAAGCAACCATATTGATACCAAATACGGTCTGCATTTGGGTATGTGCATACAAATTATTGAGCATCACTTCAGGCATTTCACCACGCTTTAACTCAACAACAACCCGCATGCCTTGTTTATCTGACTCATCTCGCAATCCGGAAATGCCCTCGAGACGCTTCTCACGGACTAACTCTGCTATTTTCTCAATAAGACGTGCTTTATTTACCTGATAAGGAAGCTCATGCACAATAATCGCTTGTCGACCCGAATGCTCATCGGTTTCAATCTCTACGCGCGCACGAATACAAACACGACCTCGGCCTTTTGTATAAGCCTCTGCTAAGCCATTTCGACCATAAATAATACCTGCCGTTGGAAAATCAGGGCCAGGCACATAGCGCATGAGATCAGCTGACTCTAAGGTCGGATCATCAATAAGCGCTTCACAAGCTTGAACAATCTCCGTTAAATTATGCGGAGGAATATTGGTTGCCATACCGACGGCAATCCCGGAGGAGCCATTCACTAATAAGTTAGGAATTCTGGTCGGTAACACCACTGGTGCAAATTCGGTTTCATCATAGTTTGGGGCAAAATCAACGGTGTCTTTTTCTAAGTCTACCAGCAAGGCATGTGCCACTTTGGACATCCGCACTTCGGTATATCGCATAGCAGCCGCTCTGTCACCATCGACAGAACCGAAGTTTCCTTGGCCATCGATTAAAACATAGCGCATCGAGAAAGGCTGAGCCATCCGGACCATGGTGTCATAGACGGCGGTATCTCCGTGAGGATGATATTTACCGATAACATCACCAACTACCCGTGCAGATTTTTTATGCGGTTTATTGGAATCATTTCCAAGTTCGTGCATTGCAAATAAAATACGTCTATGCACCGGCTTTAAACCATCACGTGCATCGGGTAATGCTCGCCCTACAATCACACTCATCGCATAATCAAGATAAGACTGTTTGAGCTCGTCTTCTATCGTAACTGGGAGAATTTCATTTGTATCGTAGACCATAAAGAATGCTGACTATATAATGATAAAAATGCCCAGATTTTTCCAAAATAGAAAAATCACCTGCGCCAGTATATCACATGTTCCCATGAAAAAAGAGAGGCCCTGAACAAAAGACCAGGGCGATTGTATTTAAATGACTTAAAAAAGAACTACTATGTAAACTAGATTATAAAGAAGGGCTTACAGAAGGCGGATTATCGTCTAGTTCACGTGTATAATTCTCTATTTTTTGAGCAAGTGCTTCTGGTTCCTTTGGTAGTCCCAACATAGTGCGTAAATTTTCTTGCCCGGGTTGAGAGAGATAGGTGATAAGTCCTTTGGCGGAGTCCGGTCTAGAAAATTCACGGTGCTTGAAAAATGTATTGCTTATTCTGTTACGCCGTTGACTCACGATATGACATAATTCTTTAAAAGACGCGTGCACTTCTTTCATGAATTCTGGTTTACTCTCTTTCGGCTGCTGTTCAAATTTGAGTACAGCAAGTTTAAACTTAAGTAATTTTCCTGATATTTCAAGATCTTTTTTGCTTTTTGACGATAACAATAGATGGTCTGTTTGAGCGGTTTGTAAGTGTATTGTTTGGTCTAAAGTGCATATACCACTGGTAAGTGTATCAATGATGGTCGACAGTTGTTTTTTTTCTTCTGGTGTATTCCAAATCTTGTTTAACTCTTCAAGAGACATCTTGTTTTGAGTAATTAACTGAGTTTTTTCAATTTTCGTCTTCGTATTATTCGTATTAAATGCTTCTTTGAATGCAAGAACAGTCGCTTCAGAATAATTTTCGCCTTTCATGGCCTGGTATAAATTCGTCAAAGCACCTTCTGTCGCCTCAGAAGCGCCCGCATTCGTCATTATTTGATCTACATCAAGTGGCACGCCTGTGGTGTCATCTAGAGACGCAGATGAACTGGTTTTTGTTACACTTAGATCTATTTTAGAGAGAGACTCTACTAAAGAAGAAGTAATCTCCGGATCAGGTTGTTTTGTTACGGTAGCTGGCTGTTCTTCAAATGAAGACTCTAACACAGAAGCTTGTTTTGCAATAGAAGTTGTCTCCCCTTCTATTGTCAATCGCTCTTCCGTTAAAGGTAAAGGATCTATAAGAGTAACAGCCCCTGAAGAAGTTTGATCTGCAGGAAAATCTGTAGCTGTAGCCGAGGAATTTTCTGTCGTAGAAGTCTCTGACGAAGTGCTTAAACGTGATTTGCTGAGATCACTTGAAAGCCCGTGATAATCTTCATTAAAATCATGAATCGCGTCACGCAAAATACCATTTTCTTGCAGGGTTTTTATGGTGACTACTTGAGGAATATGCTCATGACCCGTTATCCCTTTAATTGTTGCTAACATCTTCTGATCTAAAGGCCCTTCTGGATATTCCATATTATACTCTCTTAATTGCTCGTTACTCAGATCCAGTTTAACGAGCTTACTTTCAGGGGGTGTTTTCTTGCTGTCAAAATAATAAAGTTCATGAAGCTCCTTATCCGCATCTCTTACATGAATATAACCCGCCGACTCAAGAATACTTTTCGGACACATAGAAAGATCATGCATAGTAGGCGACTTCATAACATTACAAGCAAAGCAGCCATATAAAGACACCTCTAATGAATCACGATGTTCTTCCGTCACTAAACAATGATGGGTTACCAAAATTTTTTTATCTTTTTCTGATACCACATAAGAGGTTAAAAAAAGATCTTCTGCTGGTTTTTTCTCATAATATTCTTTGAGTAAAAGAGCAAGTTTTTGAATCTCTGTCCCTGGCGGTGAAACGCGTCCATCATGCACCTGCACTGATTGATGGCCGGTATAAATTTCAACACTTCCATGGTAAAGACTCAATGCCACAGGATTATTATATACGAAACCCGGGCCATTTTTCGGCTGCAGCGCGTAATGTGGTTTTACAGTAGGCGTACACATGGAATCATTTTCATCTTCATATACCTTTTTATTAAGGGCTTGCATACTTAAATAATGTTCGACACGATATCCGTCTGACGTACATTCATCTTGATTACGCATTAGCGCTCCAGTACGATTTTGTACATCCTGTGAAAAATTATATGGATGAATGACCGGTACAGCTGGATAAGCTAGTCCCACGCTATATTGGCTGATAGATTGAAGGCCTGGAGATGTCCAGTATCGAGACGTCACTGTTAATACCGTTTCATCGCTTAACTTAGGCATGATTTACTCCGTTACTTTCCCGTGAGTTCAAAAAAAACGCACGATGCGCAATTAATATTAGTTTAGCGGCATTACAAGCAGTTGTCTAACTATCCGCCCCTTATGCCACTAGATAATACGGCTGAAAATTCTATACACAAGGCTTGAGCGCTAGTAGTAATCTGAAAAACTTTCGCGATCTAAGCTGATTTATTAATAGATGTATCATCACGTCAAAAGTACTGTAAACATACAATAGGGGTGTTTTGTCCATAAAGACATTCCCCCCTCGAAACAATATACAAAATAAAAACAAGAATTCTTTATAAAAAACAAATTTTATTGTAAACTTTAATCATTAGCTTTATAAAAACATAAAACATGAACGAAGAAAAAAAAAATCTGTCTGATCGAATCAATCATGCATTAATCGTTACTGGCACTAAAAAAGCGGATCTAGCTAGGGCTATTGGAGTGAAACCGCAAGTGATCCAATTTTTATGTAACAGTGAAACGCAATCCTCTCGATTTACTTTCGAAATTGCAACGGCATTGGGTTTAAACACTAGATGGCTTGCCACTGGTAATGGAGAGATGTTTTTAGCAGATGATCCAAGCAAACAATTTTTAAAATTATATGAAAAAGTCCCTTTATTACAGGGAGAGGAGCTCAGAAACTTCTGTTTACGCGGGAAAAAACTTGATGATGTCATAACGAACACATGGCTCCCACTAAAGACTCCACACTCATCTATTTTTGCAGTAAAAATGCCTGATGCATCAATGGAGCCTTATCTTCCCGCAAATTCCAACCTTTTTATTTTAAAAAGCCAGGATATAACCCGTAGTGCGTATAAATTTGCCTTCTTATATCTATCCAAATTTGATACATTTATAGTCCGTGAAATTATACTCAGTGGTAATTCAACTATATTAAAACCTAAAAATACTGAACTTTTTAAAGAAGTTAAATTTGATCACGATGTAACTATGCTAGGTTTGGTTACAGATTGTTTTTGGCATATAGGGAGTTGAGCATGAAGCAATTTTTTTCAGGGATAATAAATCGCTACTATTACGCTATTGAAAGTATAAAAAAACAGGTACCCATGTAAAATTATTGCTGTATTTAATACTGATGGCCATAAAAAAATAGCGAAAATCAAATATCAAGCCGTTACCAAGATAAATATTCGAACATCTACTGCAAAAGATATTTTGGATGATCCTTTGCTAGTGGAAAAGTTTCATCCAACAGATGGTGTCAAGTTAGGCTTTCTTGCTTGTGGTGAAATATTACTTAATGACTGTTTAACTATTAATGAAGCCAACGAAAGATTTCAGAAAATAATCAGTCAAATGCTACCCTACACAAACTAAAATAACAGGAAAAGTCCAATGTCGTACACAAGAAAACCTCTTGATATAAATTCAAAATATATTATTTTTTTAGCAATGATCTATATAACCATCAGCCTCTCGGCAGATGTTGTCTCATTCAAATTCGAGAATTTTTTTGGATTTGTTGAGTCCGGAGCGACCATAATATTTCCTTTTACTTATGTGTTAGGAGATGTTATGTGTGAAGTGTATGGATGGAAATAACCATGCGTATTGTATGGCTTGCACTCGTGTGTGAAGCATTATTTTCCCTACTTATTGCCATTGTTATCCATATGCCAACTTATGGAATAGGTGATTATCAAGATCAATATACTAATGTTCTTGGCAATATGTGGGTATTTATAACTGGTGGTATTGTTTCGAATGCTATAGCTGGATTATTAAATATCTATTTTATGTCTCGGTGGAAAATTTTAACCCAAGGTAAAATGTTTTGGTTTAGAAGTATTCTTGCCACCTGTATTTCCGAGTTTATTCTCATTATTGTTACCGTATTCATCGCATTTTTACCGTATATAAAACTTCAAATGACTATGAAAATTTTTATTGATGCCTATATCCTCGAAATTATTTACGCTATTTTGTTTGTGGTTCCAGCAAAGCTATTAGTGAACTTTCTACGCTATACAGAAAACATTGACGCCTATGACTACGGCGTTTCATACAATCCTTTTAAAATATTTTATAATGGGGACTCAAATGAAAGTAGGTATATTGGGCGCAATGCTTGACGAGGTAAAATCTATCAAACAATTGATGATTATTGATCGCGAAACTCAAGTGGGTGATAAAGTCTATATTGAGGGTTCCATTAATTCGATTGATGTTGTGCTAACATTTTCCCGATGGGGAAAAGTAGCAGCAGCATCTACTGCAACTACGCTAATTCATAAGTTTAATGTTGATTTTATGTTCTTTACTGGTGTTGCTGGGGCTGTTCACCCTATGCTTAACATAGGAGACATCGTCATTGGAGATGGATATTATCAACATGATATGGATGCGAGTCCAATATTTTCGAAATACCAAATTCCACTAACTAACCATATTTTATTTGAGCCTAGAAAAACTGACGTATCCAATGCCAGCATTGCTGCAGAGAAATTTATTCAGAAAATCAAAAGCTCAATTGATAATGAATTGTTAAAAAAATACTCTATTGTCAAACCAGTCGTTTATCGTGGAATTATTGCCTCTGGTGATAAATTTATTGCAAATCCATCTTTACATAGTGATTTGTCTTATGAGATAGGGGATCGTAAAACCCTAGCAGTAGAGATGGAAGGTGCCGCCATCGCTCAAGTTTGCGATGGTAACATTCCCTATATTGTTATTCGGACAATTTCCGATAAAGCAGATCATTCTGCTGTGGTTGACTTTCAATCATTCGTTACCACAATAGCCTGCCAATATTCGGCTGGAATCTTAAACGAATATTTTCATGAGTTAGTATCTGGAAAAACTGTCCCAATGAAATAAAAACTGACCAAGCTTAGAAATAGACCAGAAGTAAAACCACAAGAATGAGTTGAAAATGGATTTTTTATTTATAAACCTACAAGAATTATCCACATTAATAGGATTACCTCATATCCAGCAAACAACATATTTATTGGGTATTCGACCTTACATGGATCGCCAAACTTTAATAGCGGGTAGCAACCACCAAATTAGCTATCAATCTTTAGT
>JAUYSE010000158.1 GCA_030696465.1 Legionellaceae bacterium | reverse complement strand
GGGCATTAAGGCCTGCTAAGGCTCGCGCGCTCGCTCAAGTTTCTCTAAATTCCGGGATGACAGTTTTGGGTGCGTAAGCTGAGTAAGCAGACGGGAATTCCTGTAAAAAATGTTGATAATCCCGCTCACTTATGATTACTTGGTGGACGACTATGTAAATATATCTCACTTTAGTTTTATTTTAATGCATTTTAGTGATATACAAACCTCTTTTTATAAAGTATACTACCTAACCTTAAATAATCCTGATCATGTGACTCTACTGATCCCCGTTATATTGGGATTCCACAGTGCCTAGATATTTAATACATATCCTATTCTTGCTTTTCACTCTGAACGCTTATAGCCTCAATGTGTCCATTAAAACCTTGTTCACCTCAGGCAAGCCTACCTATGCCGTACAAATAGAGCCTTTTGCACAAGAACCTGACGCAAAAACTTATCAACAAAAACTCCCGCCAGAAGTCGCTTCAAAAGCGCAAGTTTCTCGTATCGCGGATAGCCTACAATATAAAGTACAAATTGGGCCCTATGTCAGTTATCAAGAAGCCAAGCAGCTCAAAGGCAACCTCAGCGACAGCGAAAATCCTGAGGCTCAATCGGCTTCTAAAAAAAACACGGATGATTCGGAACCCGTCACGCAAATAGGGTCAGACTCTTCGTCACAGCCCATCGCCGCACCAAACTCAAAAACCGTATGGAATCTCAACAATGCAGAGATTCGCACCGTGGCCGCAGAAGTCTCAAAAATCACCGGAAAAAACTTTCTGATCGATCCACGCGTCCAAGGAAAAATTTCTATTGTCTCCAATACGCCTATTTCAGAAAAAGCCTTATATCAAGTATTCCTCTCCATGCTACAAATTTCTGGTTATGCCGCCATTCCGAATGGCGAAGTTATTAAGATTGTCCCCAATGTGGACGCACGTACGTTTTCTTCCGATGGCTTAGATAGTTTACAACATCCGCCCAAAGGCGATGCAATGATGGTAACGGTTGTCCCGGTGCATTATGTGTCTGCCGATCAACTTGTCCCCGTATTACGGCCATTAATGCCGCAATGGAGTCAAATATCCGCTTATAATCCTTCCAATATGCTGATTTTGTCAGGCCGAGCCAATAACATTCGGACCATCGCTGATATTATTAAGCAGGTGGATACTGCTTCCGCGAATGATATCGATATTATTCCGCTACATCATGCCTTAGCGATGGATATCGCCAACACTTTAAAAGAACTCATTAAGTCGAATACGACTACCGATAACCGTCAACACACCACCTTAGCGGTGGATGATAAAAATAATACGATTCTCATTGGCGGCAACAAAACAGAGCGCTTACGTTTACGCTTACTCATCGCCAAGTTAGATCATCAATCGTCTAGCTCTAATCAAAGTAATACCAAGGTCATTTATCTCAATTATTTACGTGCAGAAGACGCGGTTCCCTTGTTAGCCGGAATTGCACAAGCGAACTTTAGCGGCACCGTAGGGACCACCATTGGTACCATTACCAGACCCGTCCTCGATAGCACCAATCCAGCTTCAAGTATCGCCAGTGAACCCGCAGGAAGCTCTACACCACCCTCTGCAATGCAGGATAACAATAATATAAAACCAAGTAATTCACAAACAGAAGGCAGCAACAAACCTAACGTACAGCTCATTGCCGAACCCAACACCAACTCTATTATTATTAATGCGCCGGCCAGTTTAATTCGATTATTACAAAATGTGGTCGCACAACTGGATATTCGTCCCGCACAGCTTTTGATTGAAGCCATGGTTGCCGAAATCGATGAAAGCGATATTAATAATTTAGGGATAGAATGGGGTAGCAACGAACAAAGCGGCAAATCAAGTAGCTTTAGACCAGGCTTTGCTATCATCAACTCTAAAACCTCAATTAATGATTTTCAAGCACAACTGTATGCCCTACAACGCGAGCATAAAGCAAATATTCTTTCTACACCGTCTGTGGTGGTACTCGATAATCGACAAGCCAAAATCCTAGTCGGTAAACAGGTCTCCGTAGCCTCCACCAACTATCCGGGTAATGCGAATGGCACCACCACCGCCAGTCCATATACCACTTTTAACCGTGTAAACGTCGCCTTACATCTCTATGTCCGACCACAAATTACCCGTGCGCGTGGGATACAACTACAAATTGATCAAGGCAATGATACCATCGATCCCTCTACGGGGAATCTCAGTACCAATGATAACCCCGTCTTTAAAATCAGTAGTATTGTTACTTCAGTACACGTTGAAAGTGGTGATGTGGTGGTACTCGGTGGCTTAGCACAAGATAGCCTCGGCAACGACAACAACGGTATCCCCATCTTAAAAGATTTTCCCGGAATAGGCCGTATATTCCATCGAAATTTACGTAACCGTGAAAAACGCGTCTTGATGGTATTTATTCGCCCCATTATTTTACGCGATGAGCGCAGTGCCGTACGCCTCACCGGAGAAAAATACAATGATATCCGCGAAAACCAACTAGATTGGGTACGCAACCAAGAAAGCTTCCAGCAAGATGATCAGCAAACGGTGCTCCCGGCTTTAAACAATAAACGATTACCAGCGCCCTTTCCGGTCAAAAATATCGATGACATGCCAACCAGGTGACCGTGATGACATACGCACAGTACATGAGCGATGGCGAACAAACTTACGATGATGCCGAAAGTACAAAAAGTATCACTAAATTGCCCTATACATTTGCGAAGCAACATGGGGTCATTTTAGAATGGAAAGACAACGAGCCCATTGTCTATCATCTCCCTCAAGCAAAACTGAGCATACTCACCGAAATCCAGCGTCTTTTAAAGATTCCGTTTAAAATACAAACCGTCGATGCCACTCACTTTCAAGAAACACTCGCGCATAGCTACCAAGGCAATACTTCTATTCAAGATACCGCCGAAAACATTAATGAAGAACTTGATTTACCGACGCTTGCGCAAGAATTACAACATACCGATTTATTAGATACCCAAGACGACGCCCCTATCATCCGCTTAATTAACGCCATTTTTCAACAAGCCATTCAACAAAAAGCCTCCGACATTCATGTGGAAACCTATGCGCAGCGCGTTTTAGTCCGTTTTCGTATGGATGGTATTTTAACCGAAGTTCTAGAAATTCAACGCGCTATTGCGCCATTAGTGACTTCGCGTATAAAAGTGATGGCAAAACTCGATATTGCCGAAAAACGTATTCCTCAAGACGGACGCATTGCCTTATTGATTGGCGGACACCCCATTGATGTACGGGTTTCAACCCTCCCTTCTAATCACGGAGAACGTATTGTTCTGCGAATACTAGACAAACAAGCGGCAAAATTAGATTTGCGCTTATTGGGCATGCCGTCACTTTTACAATCGCAACTCCAAAAACTCATTGCCCAACCCCATGGCTTACTCTTAGTAACCGGTCCCACAGGATCCGGGAAAACCACCTCTCTTTATGCCATGCTCACAGAATTAAACCAAATAACCCGCAATATTTTAACCATTGAAGATCCTATTGAATATGATATTCCTGGGATTGGTCAAACCCAAGTAAACTCCAAAATTGAGATGACTTTTGCAAAAGGTTTACGCGCTATTTTACGTCAAGATCCAGATGTGGTCATGGTGGGTGAAATTCGTGATCTAGAAACCGCGCAAATTGCTATTCAAGCAAGCCTCACCGGGCATTTAGTCATCTCTACTTTACATACCAACACCGCCATTGGTGCTATTAGCCGTTTACAAGATATGGGCGTCGAACCATTTTTATTGGCGTCTAGTACGATTGGCCTCTTAGCACAACGTTTAGTGCGCGTCCTCTGCGATCACTGCAAAAAACCACGCGTGTTAAGTGATGACGATAAAGAACACTTAGGCATTGCAGAGATAGCACTCACCCACATTTGGGAACCGCAAGGCTGTTCTCAATGCAATCAATCAGGCTATAAAGGCAGAACCGGTCTTTATGAGTTAATTGTCTTAGATGAGCCCTTGAGGGCCATGATTCATCGCAACGAAAACGCGACTGCCATGGCTGCTTATGTGCGTCAACATAGCGCCAGCTTACGCAGCGATGGGTTTCAACGGGTTGCAGAGGGTATTACCAGTATTTCAGAGGTCTTGCAGGTTACGAGTAAATAATTCTGCGTTGGTTGGACCAAGGTCGCAACCTACAAATCTCCTTGTGAGTACAGAGCCCCTGCGTTAAATGGCCAGAAATAGAGGCAAATACCCTCATTATTCAGTTGCCCAACAATTGCACACAAAAAAGCACGCCCAAAATTAATATTGAAATATTTTTTAACTAAAAGAAAAACATCAGCGCCAAATGACAGAATATCCACCCTGTGGATAATTTAAAAATCGCAACTCATTGAAAGTTATTTTGCTCACAAATAAAATATCGCAACATATTGATTTAAATCTGTTTTTAAGTATGTTGTTGATTTTTTTATTATCCACAGAATCTGTGGATAAGTAAGTGGATAATCTATGAATACACTGGGGAGTATTATAAAAAAAGAGAAGGTCCTTCTTTCAGGTAAGATATATTTTTGCATTTACAAGAAGTTATATTTTTCGAGTAAAAACCTAATAGAGAGCCTCCAAAACGTTGGGAATTTGCCCAAAACAGATTTTCGCACCACCAACAACAGCAACAACACCGACATTAGTTCAGCAAGTAGGCATTAAGGAATTTACCACAAAAGATAAGCTCATAATTGAAGTGATTGAATTATTTTCCCCCTAAAAGAAGAACAAAATCTCCGAATGACAAATTATCCACCCTGTGGATAATTTAAAAACCACACGCCATTGAAAGTTATTTTTCATACAAACAAATAATCATAACTAATTGAATTATATGCAATTACACCTATGTTGTTGATTTTTTATTTATCCACAAAATCTGTGGGTAACTCTGTGGGTAATCTATGCATACACTGGGGAGTACTATAAAAAAGAAGAGGAAAATATTTAATTAGCGATATACTTTTGCATTTACAATAACTTATGTTTTCTCTCCGGAGGTTAAACGTCGAGCCTCCAAAACGTTGGGAATTTGCTCAAGGCGGTTGAGTAACTTCGATAAACCTAATACATTTTCTATTTCTATTGTCATATAAATTTCTAAAAGAATGTTGTCTGCTTTCAATTGACTTTGTAATGCTCGAATAACAATTTTTTCTTGCGCAAACAGTGCGGTCATATCTTTTAATAAGTCTTGCCGATCATAAGCTCTAATCAACAGTTCAATAGGATAGCGAGTTTTATCTGCACTCCCCCATTGCACCTGCAATAAGCGTTTTTGCTGTTTTTCGGTGGCATGCAAAATATTAGAACAATCCTTTTTATGGATAGAGACACCACGACCTAGCGTAATGTAACCAATCACCGGATCACCAGGCAAGGGCTGACAACATTTTGCCATAGTCGTTAAGAGATTCCCTACCCCTTCTATGCGAAGATCATGGGCTAAAATATTATCTTGTTTCGATTTAGTAATGAACGAAGAAACAATGGATGGCATCGCCTGTACGGGCAAAATACGTGCGGCAATCTGCGTCATTTTAATATCACCACGGCCAATTGCCGCGTATAACTCTTCCAAGTTTTTAAAAGAAAAACCTTCTAAAATAGGCTGAATTTCCGCTGATTTCATACCCCACATTTTTAAGTGCTTTTCTAAAAGTTCCTGTCCCTCTTCTTTATTCTTATCAAAATCTTGTTGTTTAAACCAATGCAGTACCTTTGCCTTTGCACGAGCCGTTTTTAAATAATGTAAATTAGGATTGATCCAATCACGTGATGGCTTTTCTTCTTTCCCCGTCAGAATTTCAATATTATCGCCTGTTTTTAAAATCGTCGTGAGCGGCATAATATTTCCATTCACTTTAGCACCCCGACAACGATGACCAACTTGACTATGAATATGATAAGCAGCATCTAAGGGGGTTACGCCTCTTGGTAAATCTAGAACATCTCCTTTGGGTGTGAAAATATAGACACGATCATCTAAATATTCTCGAGAAATGGTATCGGACAAGCTGGTAGAATCTAGCATTTCTTTATGCCAGGCCAATACTTCACGTAACCATTCAATTTTACGTGCATGACTCTCTGCGGGCGAAGTAACGCCTTCTTTATATTGCCAGTGCGCCGCTACCCCTTTTTCTGCGCATTCATGCATATGATAGGTACGAATTTGCACCTCAAAGACCTTTTCCTCAGGTCCAATCACCGCGGTATGTAAAGACTGATAGCCATTTTCTTTGGGATGATTAATGTAGTCATCAAACTCCGAAGGGATTTGCTGCCAAAGTTGGTGTACTAAACTCAAAACAATATAACAATTTTCTACAGTGTCGACTAAAACACGCAATGCAGTCGCATCATAAATTCCTTCTAAAGGGACGTTTTTGCGCGTCATTTTACGATAAATGCTGTGAATATGCTTAGAGCGACCATACACTTTCGCATGCAGGATTCCGTGTGCACGTAAAGTTTCCTCTAAGACATGTACCACTTGGCTGACGTAGACATCTCGCTCTAATCTTTTATTTTTCAATCCTTTTGCAATCGCTTTATACGTTTCTGTCTCTAAAAAGCGAAAGGCCAGATCTTCCATTTCCCATTTTATGCCCCCTACCCCTAAACGATTTGCCAGAGGTGCATATACATCAAAAATTTCCTTCGCAATATTTTCTTGTGTATCTTTGGGTAAGTGCCCCCCAAAACGCAAGACACATAGGCGTTCCGCTAATTTGATAAGAACGACCCGCACATCATCGACCATCGCAATCAACATTTTTCGAACATTATCGACCTGTTGCTTGCTTTTGGAGTACAATGGTTGTGCGTCGAAATACTGCACTGATGACATTTTTTGCACACCAGACACTAAGCGCGCTACAACAATGCCAAGTTGCTCTTCTACATCATCGAGCGAAAGCTCACCATGATGGACGCACTCTAAAACAATTGCCGCCATCAACGTAATATGATCTAATTGTAAGTCTGCCAACACATCTGCAATTGCTAGGCCTTGTTGAAACATATCAAACTCAACAAATGCGTGCATAGGCTCAGTAAATTGCGCTAAAGTGCATGCGTGTCGAATTTTTGGAATATAAGGCTCATAGCCCTTATCCGCCAACTGTGTTAGCCAGGCTTCTACATCAATAGTGCCGTCAGATAAATGAGAAATATTGTCTTTCACTTTAACCATGAGCGAGTCCTAACGTGCATATCGCATAAATACCACTCCAAATATAGCTGCACACACAATTGGAGCAACTGCGGCTAGCAGCGGAGACCACTGTAGCATCTGACAAACCGAACCAAAAAAATGAGTTACTGTATAAAAACCAAATCCGACTACTGCACCTACTATCACTTTATAACCAATCGATGAATTTCGCAACGGCCCAAATATAAAAGGAATAGCCAATAACATCATGACTAGGGTTGAAAAAGGCTGGGACAATCTTGACCAAAACGCATAATTTACCGAAAAACTACCTTGTGATATTTGCTGTCGACTCGCACGTACTCGCCATAACTGGCCTAATGACATCTCATCAGGAGTTTTATTATGTAAACGAATAATATCTTGAGAAAGAGGAATATCCCAAAGCATCTCGGGTAACACGGTCTGCGTTAAACGTTGCGATGAAAAATTAGTCTGCTGTATGTCATACGCAGTCCACTGATGGTTTTCAAATTTTATGGTCTTAATTTTTCTGGCAAACTTCATGTGATGTGCTTTATCAAGATGAAATTGCAATACATTATGCAAGGTTTTTGTTCCGATCGATGTCTGGACAAACACAAAATCTTGATCTGCTCGTATCCATAATCCATAACTCTGCGTAAATGCCTGTCCTTGTGAAAGTGCCAACATTTTCTCTTCTGCAGCATAATCCATAAATTTTGGGAAAATAAATTCAGAGCTCATGGCGATAAGTAAAATAAGCACGAATGCGACCTGACAGATCACCGCCGTAATCTGTAACATGGACATTCCTGACATACGAATTATCGTCAACTCGCTATGTTCGGCCATTGATCCCAGGCCCACTAATGTCCCTAAAAGGCAAGCCATAGGAAACAAGGCAGAAAGATCATAGGGTAAGCGAAAAAATATCACTTTTATACTCGTTGAAAAAGTATAGTCACCTTTACCTATATCACCTAACTCATTTACCAAAAGAATAAATACTTGCAATGCAAGCAACACTAACAGCACTAATCCAATGGCCATCAAGACTTGTTTTCCAATATATCTGTCGATAATACGATTCACGGATATTTATCTCACTTGCTCTGATAGCGTCGCATTAAGTATAGCCCTATTATAAAAAATATCGTTGGTAATAGACATACACCGATATACCAAGGTATTTTCTCGGTGGAGATCCAATTGCGCATCATAAATAAACCTTGAGCATATAATACAAAAATAAGAATAGCAGGAAACACTCGGGCGTATTGTCCGCTACGTGGCGTTACTCGACTCAAGGCCACCGCAATATAGGTTAATGGAAATAACATAAATGGGATAGAAAATCGCCATGCTAATTCTGCCGCATAAAGAGGCGTTTGTAAAAAACCATGGAGTAAACGGGCCGAGGGGTAAGTACGTATATCTTTTTCTAGAGCGACCGTGGACTCTGGTAATCGCATTCTATACTGCTGAAAAGAAAGCACTCGATAATCTAATTGGCCAGGAACTCCTTCATAAGCAGTACCCTGTTGTATAGCTAAATCTGTATTTTGCATTTTCGCCTTTTCTGCAGATAAAACTTGCCAGCGCTCAGATTTAGGCATCTGTCGAGCTAAAAAAATTTGATGCGCACTCTGCTTTCGACGCTTCAAGGTCTCTATATAGAAGACCGGACCAGAAGATCCTAAAGACTGGAAGCGCCCTGGAGCCAGCATTTGTACAAAAGTTTTAAGCCCCTCTGAACGTAAAATACGTGCACGCTCTACATACACAAACGGACTCACCCAAAACATCAATATACTGATCAATATAAACAAGCAAAGGGAGAAGCAGTAAGAATGTTTCAATAAGCGACGTGGCGTATATCCACTCGTATGACAGACTAATAACTCAGAATTATCGTACAATCGAGTATAGGTCATTAAGAGCGCAACGTAAAACCCTAAAGGGAGCAAGAGACTGATTAAGCTGGGAAGTTCTAACAATATAAGTTTTAAAACAAGCATACCTGGAATTTTACCACTAGCCGCTCTATTTAAATATTGCACCACCTGATTGCTCATAAAAATAAACAATAGGATACTGGTCAAGCCTGTTAAGGTAATAAATACTTCTCGAGCAAGATAGCGAAATAAAACCACGTATACTCCGTTATTCAGCATCGCTGAAGGAGACTGCTCCGCTTGCTCACGCGCGCGGCTCGGATTTAACTACTCCGCTTCCTCACGGTCGCGGCTCTGAAGCACTCCTTTGAGAGATCGCGTCCTTATTGCTCTTCTTTGGGTATCTCCAATATAGGTAACGGAGGAGGCTCTTTTTGAAGTAGAGCTACTCTCTCTTCTCCTGATAGAGGTTCAGGCATACGAACCAGTGCAATTTTTAATACTTCTTCAATCGTTTTTACACAGTGAATGGTCAATTTACGTAATACATTATCAGGAATTTCTTCTAGATCTTTGCGATTCTCTTCTGGAATCAACACTTGTTTAATGCCACCACGATGTGCCGCCAATAATTTTTCTTTTAAACCACCAATAGGTAACACCTGTCCGCGCAAAGTAATTTCACCCGTCATCGCGACATCAGCATGCACAGGAATGCGCGTCACTGCTGACACCAATACCGTACACATACCAATACCTGCGCTAGGACCATCTTTAGGCGTGGCCCCCTCAGGGACATGCACATGAATATCATGTTTTTCAAAAAAATCGTCAGCAATACCACATTCACGACTGCGACTACGCACTACCGTCAATGCCGCCTGTATGGATTCTTGCATCACTTCACCGAGCTGACCAGTATAGAGTAGTTTTCCTTTGCCGCTCATCACAGAGGCTTCAATAGTTAAAAGCTCTCCTCCTACGCTCGTCCAAGCCAAACCGGTCACTTGACCAATTTGATCATTCTCTTCAGCAAGACCATAACGAAATTTTTCTACGCCCAAATATTTGCCAATATTAGACTTCGAAACCACAATAGCACTATTGCGCTTCTTGAAAAGCAAATCTTTCACTACTTTACGACAAATTCTTGCTATATCACGGTCTAAATTACGAACGCCTGCTTCACGGGTATAATGCCGGATAATATCGCGAATTGCATTCTCTTGAATGCTGATTTCCTCTGCGTTTAATCCCGATAATTGGAGTTGCTTTGGAATCAAATAATTGGTGGCAATATGAATTTTTTCGTATTCGGTATAACCCGGTAAACGAATAATTTCCATACGATCCAACAATGCAGGCGGAATTTCCATGGAGTTAGCCGTCGCAATAAACATTGCATCACTGAGATCATAATCGACTTCTAGATAATGATCATTGAACGTATGATTTTGCTCGGGATCCAATACTTCTAACAATGCCGAAGCCGGATCGCCCCGAAAATCCATGGCCATTTTGTCAACTTCATCTAACATAATAAGTGGATTTTTAACCCCGGCCTTACACATTTTTTGAATAATTTTACCTGGCATAGAACCAATATAAGTGCGCCTATGACCACGAATTTCTGCTTCATCACGAACGCCACCTAAAGCAATACGGATAAAAGCTCGACCCACTGCGCTAGCAATAGACTGCCCTAGAGAGGTTTTACCCACCCCTGGAGGACCGACCAAACATAAAATTGGGCCCTTTACACGCTTTACTCGTTTTTGTACGGCTAAATATTCGATGATGCGCTCTTTGACTTTTTCAAGACCATAATGTTCTTTATCTAAGAGCTTTTCTGCTTTGGTTAAATCAAATTCTATTTTATCTTCTTTCTTCCAAGGAACGCTCAACAACCAATCTAAATACCCTCGAATAACGGTCGCTTCCGCCGACATGGTAGACATCATTTTTAATTTTCGAAGCTCAGACATTGCCTTCTCATGCGCTTCTTTAGGCATACCAGCATTACTTATTGATTTCTCGAGCTGTTCTATTTCATTCCCTTCTTCATTCAAATCACCTAATTCTTTTTGAATGGCTTTCATTTGCTCATTTAAATAATATTCTCGCTGACTTTTCTCCATTTGTCGTTTTACGCGGCCACGTACACGCTTTTCAACGTTTAATAAGTCAATTTCGTTTTCCATCATAACCATTAGACGTTCTAAACGAGTACCCACATCGCGTGTTTCTAGTAATCTTTGTTTATCATCTAGTTTTAAAGTCAAATGCGCAGAAATCATATCCGCTAGTCGACCAGGCTCTTCAATACCGGTCAAGGCGCTTAATATTTCAGGGGGGATTTTACTACTGAGTTTAATGTACTGCTCAAATTGCGACATTAAAGATCGCATGAGAATTTCAATTTCTTGCGTATCAAAAGCCTTATTTACTTCCGTGATTTTACGAACTTTCGCCTGTAAAAAACTTTTCTTTGGCACATACGCCGCTACTTCAACGCGTTGCTCACCTTCGACTAAAACTTTTACCGTACCATCTGGCAACTTCAACAACTGTAAAATATTGGAGACAGAGCCAACTCTAAATAAATCGGACGACGCAGGATCATCTTGTATTGACTTACGCTGCGCGACCAAAAAAATTTGCTTATTATCTACTAAAGCCGCTTCCAGGGCTTTAATCGACTTTTCACGTCCAACAAATAAAGGAATCACCATATGAGGATATATCACCACATCCCGCAAAGGGAGCACCGGATATACCCCTAAAATATCATTCTCAGGCACTATTAACTTAGAATCATCCACCATAGTATTTACCTCTATGAGCTTCTTTGCTCCCGCTCATCTTCATAAATAAGCAAGGGTCTACCATTGGCCTGTACTGATGCATCGTCAATGACAACTTTATGGACATCCTTCAAGGAAGGCAATTCATACATTGTCTCTAACAAAATAGTTTCAAGTATCGCGCGTAAACCTCTTGCACCTATTTTTCGCACCAGTGCCTTTTTAGCAATTGACTTTATCGCTTCATCGCGAAATTCAAGCTGTGTATTTTCCATGCCAAACAAGGCTTGATATTGCTTCGTCAACGCATTCTTGGGTTTAGTAAGAATATCTACCAACATACTCTCATCTAAGTCTTCTAAAATGGCAACGACGGGTAATCGTCCTACAAACTCAGGAATCAAACCATATTTCACTAAGTCTTCTGATTCATGACGCTGCAATACATTGACTTGATGATGCAAGTCTTGTCTATTTTTAAGCTCGGCAGAAAAACCAATTCCAGAATGCGCACTCCTATCTAAAATGATTTTTTCTAAGCCTGAAAAAGCACCACCACAAATAAACAAAATTTGTGAGGTATCTACTTGTACAAACTCTTGTTGAGGATGCTTACGACCACCTTGCGGAGGCACAGAAGCGACAGTACCCTCTATTAATTTGAGTAAAGCTTGTTGAACGCCTTCACCAGAAACATCTCTGGTAATAGACGGATTATCGGATTTACGAGAAATTTTATCAATTTCATCGATATATACGATACCGCGTTGTGCCTTCTGCACATCATAGTCACAATTTTGTAATAATTTTTGAATGATATTTTCGACATCTTCCCCGACATATCCCGCCTCTGTTAAGGTGGTTGCATCAGCAATAGTAAAGGGAACATTTAAATATCGTGCTAATGTTTGCGCCAGTAAAGTTTTACCACTACCTGTTGGACCAATAAGTAAGATATTACTCTTACCCAGCTCAACATCAGACTGAGAACCGCGCATCAGGCGTTTGTAATGATTATATACCGCCACAGAAAGTACTTTTTTAGCATGGGTCTGCCCAATAACATACTCATCTAAAAAAGCCGAAATTTCTTTTGGAGTCGGCAATTTATCTTCTTTTACTACGGTCTCTGTTTTTGCTGGTAACTCATCGCGAATGATGTCGTTACATAATTCCACACATTCATTACATACATACACAGAGGGACCAGCAATCAGTTTTTTCACCTCATGCTGGCTTTTACCGCAAAAAGAACAATACAATGTTTTAACGTTGTCGTTCCCAGTTTTGGTCATTAGAACCCCTCTTAATCTTTATCGCTTGTGTCTTGATTTAAACCGTGAAGAATGTTTTCTCTTTCATGCAACACCTGATCGATTAAGCCGTATTCCATGGCTTGCTCGGCACTCATGAAATTATCACGTTCTGTGTCTATCTTTACTTGTTCTGGTGTCTTATTACAATGTTTTGCGGTAATACGATTCAATTTTTCACGAATAGTAAACATTTCGCGGGCATGAATCTCTATATCGGTTGCCTGTCCTTGGTATCCGCCCAATGGCTGATGGATCATGACTCGTGCATTTGGCAAACAAAAACGCTTGCCTGCTGCACCAGCACACAACAAAAGTGCCGCCGCACTTGCCGCTTGTCCAATACATAAAGTACTTACATTCGGCTTGATAAACTGCATGGTATCGTAGATAGCCAAACCAGCCGTCACTACTCCACCAGGAGAGTTAATATATAAATAAATATCTTTCTCGGGGTTTTCTGACTCCAAAAAGAGCAACTGGGCAACCACTAAGTTGGCCATATGATCTTCTACTTCTCCTAGTAAAAAGATAATACGCTCTTTTAATAATCGAGAATAGATATCATAAGAACGCTCCCCTCGCGCTGTTTGCTCAACCACCATGGGGACTAAACCACTGGCACTTCGAATCAGCTCTTGTTGTCTTAACATTGGGCCCGCTCCTTTATAATCTCATTATTCAGTTTTAGCTTTTAATGTTGAAAAATCAACTTTTTTATACTGAATTTTTAGTTGTTGTAAAAGATCATCCATTACCATTTGTTCTAAAACTTGTGCCTCAATGTTTGCCATACGACGTTTATCTCTTATTATTTCGGCAATCATTTCTTCTGGGTTTTTATACAAAGAAGCCCGCTCAGCTACTGCTGCATTTATCTTGTCAGACGCAGGAACCACTTCATTCTTCTTAATGAATTCTGACACTAACAAACCTAAATGCACGCGTTTTTTTGCCGCGTCTTCAAACAATTCTCTAGGATATTCAGGAACTTTTTCATGCTGATGGTGCTGATTCCCATTAATGCGATGATACATTTCATGACGCATCTCATTGATTTCATCATTTATTAATTTTTTAGGAAGCTCAAATTCGTTCTTCTCAGCCCATTTTGCAAATAGAATTTCTTTATTACGCTCTGCTAAATTCTGCTTTACTTGAAGCTCTAAATGATGACGAATGTCTTTACGAAAAGTCTCTAGATCGCCATTCTCAATATCAAAAGAACGTAAAAAAGCTTCATCAAGTTCAGGAAGATTAGCCTTTAAAACTGTTTTTAGCGTAATGTGGAAAACCGCTAATTTACCAGCCACATCTTGGCTGTGATATTCTGCAGGGAAAGTAACTTCAATATCAAAGCTGGTGCCAGGCATGCGACCAATGATGCCTTCTTCAAAACCAGGAATCATTTGACCTTTGCCCAGCTCAAGACGGAATCCTTCGGCTTTACCATTTGCCATGGGTTCACCATCTATACTGCCGTCAAAATCCATGATCACAGTATTGCCAGACTCTGCCGCTTGAGAAACTTCATCCCAAGTGCGAAATTGTTGACGCAATTCATCAATGAAATGGGTTACATCTGCATCTTCTAATGTACATTCTAATAATTCAACTTCATCGTCTTTCTTCAACGATTCTATGGTAAATTCTGGATATACTTCAAAAGTGGCGGAAAATGAAAAATCTTTCCCGCGTTCTATAGGCTCAGGATTCACTACAGGCATGCTTACTAAATTCAAAGAGTGAACATCAATAGCCGCTGACAATTCTTTAGGGATTAAGGCGCGCGCAACTTCATCCAAAATAGCAGAATTATATCGTTTTTCTACTACATGAAGAGGGACCTTTCCGGGACGAAAACCCTTCACCTTCACTTCACCAGACAACTCTAAAAGACGGCTAGAAAATTCATTCTCTACTTCTTGCCCAGGAATTGTAATGGTTATTTTACGTTCCAAGGAACTTAGTGTCTCTAAAGACATATCAGCCATCTGTTCACCTCATCATGAATCATTTTGAAATATAAAACTTACTTAACAATCATAACATGATTGAATATTCAAGCAACGTTAGAATATCTATATATGGTACGAATGGAGAGACTCGAACTCTCACAGGTTACCCTACTGGAACCTAAATCCAGCGCGTCTACCAGTTCCGCCACATTCGCAATTTAGGAAGGGATTATTCAATAATTACCATCTCTTGTCAAAGTTTTTTGTATTAGTTCCACCGTGATTGTATTTAACTGATTGAAAAACTGGTGTAACTAAGAAATTCCCATCGTATTATGTGATTGCTTTTAAGGCGCCTTAATGAGTAAAATTAGCTCAATCAATCCGAGCCGCGACCATGAGGACATGGCTCGGATCAACCTGCCGCTGATGTTACTTAGGAGCGTTTTTCAAGTCCTGTCTAAATGCTCGAGATTGACGTACCTTTATAAATCAAAGTGCCACATAGAAGAGTAATTAAAAATGAGACATAGTTGATGATGTGTTTTTTCTTGAGCAGAATGCCTCGTAATTGAGAGAGACCCAACTATAAAGAATTAAAAAAAG
>JAUYSE010000007.1 GCA_030696465.1 Legionellaceae bacterium | reverse complement strand
GTTTAGCTTTAAGTAGAAGCCTACGTCCTGCGGCTTGTCCGCAGGATCCAGGGATACGAAGACCATCAGTCTCCGAATAGCTGGATACCGCGGACAAGCCGCGGTACGTAGGAGCTCTGAGCATCGGTGCGTAAGGTGAGTAACTTACCTTACGCACCCACCGCTGTCACCCTATCTCAATACCATTAAGAATCGCGAGTACTTGCATAGCATAAGGCTAAATGGGGCAGAACCACTGACGGTTGCAGAAGTAATAAAGGCTAGAAACGTCTTTAAAAAACGTCAAAAAACAGGACGTTTTTTGCGAGCGGCCAGGGATGGCGAATAGCGTTTTTTTAAAGACGTTTCTAGCCTTTGTTACTTCTACCTCGATCCTAAAAGGTAAAAACACCGTCTTTACCCAAAGCACTGTCTTTTCATGGCGCAGTTTTTTCCGGCGGTTTAGGCCTTGCTACTGAAAATTTCTCTGGTTTTACCACCGGCTCATGCCAAGGTCCCGTTACTTTATAGGTGTATGAATTAATTTTTTGCATACTACCATTAATGATTTTACTGGCAACCCAAGTGGCCAAGCCCACCACAGGCCCCCCGGCAATCGTCGCAACAATAGGCAAGCTCGCGGTAATGTGCGGGACAATTCGAATACTTAAATCAAAAGACTTAGACGGCACATTAATGTCTCCAGAAATATCCGCAGAAGCCACGGGACCATCCATCTTCGTATTACTGGTATGTAATACCCCATGTCGTATCGCAAAATCTCCGTCTAAGAGATCAAAACTATACCCATCTTGCGATAAATCGCTAAAATCTAGTTTTAAACGTCTGGGCAGTGTTTGTAAACTTAAAATACTTAATAATTTTCCAAAGCCCAATTGCCCCTCTGCCGCAGAGGTCAATTTCCCGGTTCGACCATCTACAATACGAAATGCAAGATTACCCACAGTAGTATCCCAGTTAAAATGGTATAAAGGCCCTTTCCAATGTGCATTCAACTGCATTTGTCCTTTACCTGCTTCAAAAAAGAGATATTGATGCCACTGATCCAATAAATGACCCAAATGCATGATCTGTATTTGACTGTCTATATGACTTTGCGAGCCCTGCCAATCCCCTGTCAAGTTGACTCGATACGCCGGGCTTTGTAAAGTACCTTGTGTTAATTTCCACGCCTGCCCCGCGCGTTCACCTTTTAAAGTGGCGGCCCCCAAATTCCAGCCCTGCCATTGTAAATCACGAATAGTCAGATCTAGGTTTGGCAATGAATCTGCATGTAGGGTTTCAGTTTTTTTATGCTTTGGAGAAACATCCGTCATCTCAGGAATATATAGCTTCTCTAAGGCTCCACGGATAGTACGCGTTTCTGGATTATACTGCAGATTTCCCACACAATTCGTTTGCGTAATACCAATGTTCCACCACGGACTATTTTTTCGCGTTAATACGAGCCCAACTTCAGAAATCAGTGGCTTTCCATATTGCGCCGTCAATTGCACCACCTCTTGAGACACCCGTGTTGCGGTAATCTGTAGCTCTTCTTTATGTTCAGGACGCTTCCCTAAGGGCTTCGGCAATGCAATCTGTGTGCCCTGTAAATTACTACGCAAAACCATCTGATCTTTAGCATTTTTACCCGACGCTAAGTCAAGCGACAACATCAACGGTATTTTGCCCGTCACCCAAGGTTGCAAACACAAAGAAAATGCTTGGCATGCACGATGCAAAGAAAGTTGCGAGAAAAAGGCTAAGCGCGTATAGGACTTTTGCCCACGTACAGAGGTTAACGTCATCTGCAGCGGATCTCCTAAAAACTCTCCGTGTAAACGCCCTCCCAAAATACCTTTTTCGTCAAACTGAAAACTCCCTTCTACCTGCTGTACACGAGACACCGGTGGGAATGGTCTCACCATAATTTCATTATGATACAGGGTTACATCGCCCAAGGCCAAAATAGTATCGTTTCCTGGATACATAGCCGCATCTAACTGTAAATCTAAATCTAGCTTGCCCGCCGCCTCTAAAGACAACAATAAGGATAAGTTCGAACGTAAAGGGGTCTGAGCAAGATATTTTAATACTAAAGGACTCGAGAAACTATCATGGCCACGCACCAACAAATGTTCTTTATCTAATCCCATATCGGGTAAGCGCAGATTCACATGTTCTGCCAGCAATCCTGGAGCCAAATATGCTCGCGTAATATCTGCTTCTAAAAGCCGATTGTTGACGCGTAAATTTCCTTGAATGCCCTTCGTCAGCGGCCAATCTTTTGCAAAAACTAAATCTACTTCTTCTAGCTTGCTGTCTATACTCCAATCGCCTTTGCCCACATCAAAAGGAAAATCGGCCAAAGCACCTTGCACGCGCAGATAACCCTCTGCGCCTCCGATATGGTGTATCCCTTGCTGTAACCATCGTGCTAATTTTGGCTTCATCGGAATCAACACCACATAAGGCATCCAATGCTGAATTTCTTTGCCTTTAAAATATCCCTTAAGGCTCAATTGAGGGTCTTTCCCAAACTGCGTGAGACGGCCTTGTGCTTGAAATAAAGTTTTAAGTGCTTGTAGGGTTAAGGTATGCAACGATATTTGCCATGCTTCTTGTTGGCGCTTCCAGGTGACATCCCCATAGGCTTGCTCAAATAAAATAGCTGGTTTTTTAGGCACATCCAGCATCAAGCCTGGGCTATTCAGTATCAATCGCCCTCTCTCTGGGGTTGCATAAATCACAGCACTCAAGGCCTTAACCTGCGGGGCATGCGGCACGCCTTGAAAACCAACTTGTCGAGCTTCCGTTAAAAGGCTATCCCAGTGCCACTCTAAAGAGGGTTGCTCTTGATGGAAAACCAACTTTGTATTCCATAAACTTCCTCGCCACTGTGCTTGAGGGATCCATCTCAAGTCTGCAGGATATTGTATCGGCAGCGTCCGCAATACTTTTAACGGCAAGCCTTTCAGCGAAATCGTCCAGCGATGCTGTTTTTCATCTAAGGCAAGACTAAATGCGTTATCTGAGTCGAGAAGAGACTCCCAACCTATCTGCACATGATCCCCACGACATAACCAACCATTTTTAGTGATATGCCAGGCAAGATCGCCTTTCAATTGTTTAAAGCGAAGAGATTGATGAAATCCAGGTATCATCCCTTGCCAATTTTGTGCGGCAATACGTGTTTGTGCTGAACGCAACTGACCGTTCTGAATATCCATCCATGCTTGAAAATCAACTTGACCTCGACCTTGCCACCAAGGGGACAAGGCTTGAAGATTCCCTTTTTCTAAAACCACATAAACATGACCCGTCGCAGTGTTCCATGCATCCCCGTTCCAGGTCATATTGGCACGCAGATCTATCTGCTGGAACCATGGCGCGCTAGAGTTTGCTGTTAATCGTGCTTGATGTTGCCCTAAATGAGGGCCATATTGTATAACGACTTGTTTTAAAGGCAATTCTCGCCCATCTTGAAATAATAAAGTGAGGTCTAAATCACGTATAACAAGTGTTTCGGATAACACTACTGGCAATAATGCCTGTAAAACCGCACTGGAATCTCCAGCGGTATTTTCTGAACCCTGAATCAGCCAAGTACCATCGCGTTGTATCACATTTAAATGTAAACCTTGGATGAACATAAAGCCGGGTTGCAATCTATGCAACCACAGCGAACGCCACCATTGAAGACCCAATAAAAAAGTTTGAATTTTAATCGTCGTATTGGTCGCTGTATCGCCGATCTCTAAACCTTCAAAATGCAACACGGGCTCAAACCAATACCACCCCGCCTCAATATGGCGAATATGTACGGGTTGATGCAGCATCGTGCCAAACCATTTTTCTATGTCGGTTCGATAGCGATCCAGCCATGGGGTTAATGCGCGGAAGCAGCTAGACAGTAACGCTAACACAATAACGAAAACCGCGCACCCAATCCAAATACGTTTTATCCAAATTTTCAGGGTCATGCCTCACTCTGTTGCAAGGAACGGCCATATTTGGCGCATCTCGAGTGAAAAATATGTCTCAAAGCTTGTCCCCGCGAAGGCAGGGATGCTCACATACTACCTGTATGCTACGCTTTTTCGGCAAATTTTTCGCTCGACCTGCACTCAAATCTGACCGTTCCCCAAGATTTAGAGATCGGAGCAAACAGGCTCTTTTCAAGCAAGAGCCTCCTTCGCAAAAATATATTCATCGTCTAAAGCACGTGATACCGCTTCGTACGTAATTTTACCTTGATGAACATTCAATCCCGCTAATAAATAAGGATCTGATAATAGCGCTTTTTTCACGCCTTTGGTCACTAAGCTCATCACAAAAGGTAATGTCGCATTGTTGAGCGCAAAGGTAGAAGTACGCGGTACGGCTCCGGGCATATTGGCAACACAGTAATGCACGACATGATCAACCACATAAGTAGGTGCATCATGGGTGGTGGGTCTACTGGTTTCAAAACAACCGCCTTGGTCGATAGATACATCCACCAACACAGAGCCTGGACGCATCTTAGGTAACATTGCTTTGGTCACCAATTTTGGCGCCGCAGCTCCAGGAACTAATACCGCACCTATTACCAAATCAGCTGCCGTCACATAGGATTCGACTGAATCTTCTGTTGCATAGATGGTCGTTAATTTTGAGCCAAATTGATAACCCAGCGCTTGCAGTCTATCTAAAGATTTATCAAGCACCACAACACGTGCTTCCATCCCTATCGCCATAGCAATTGCGTGAGTACCAACGACCCCACCGCCTAATACGACTACATTCGCCGGAGCCACACCAGGAACTCCGCCTAACAAAACACCACTGCCACCTTGCGCCATTTCCAATACATGCGCGCCCGCTTGTATAGACATCCGCCCTGCAACTTGCGACATCGGCGTCAACAAAGGTAAGCCGCCTCCGGCACGGGTCACTGTTTCATAGGCAATTGCGGTTACCCCTGATTCTTTCAATAAACGTGCTTGTTCTGGATCAGGTGCTAAATGCAAGTAGGTAAATAATGTTTGCCCTTCTCTGAGCTGTCGGCATTCTTGTGGCTGCGGTTCTTTCACCTTGACAATTAAATCGGATTTCGCAAAAATCTCTTCAGCAGTTGGCACAATACGAGCGCCCGCGGCTTGATAATCTTCATCAGTAATCCCAATCCCAAAGCCAGCACCATGCTGAACCCATACTGAACTTCCGGTATGTACAATTTCACGAACACTCGCCGGTGTCAAACCTACTCTATTTTCTTGTGGTTTAATTTCCTTTGGTACACCAACTAACATAACTTCTCCTATTATTTTCCCTGTAAAAACGTTATTAGTGCCGGTAATATCTCAAAAATATCCCCGACAAAACCATAATCCGCTATTTGAAAAATAGGGGCATCCGGATCTTTATTAATTG
The DNA here is from genome assembly GCA_030696465.1 of Legionellaceae bacterium. GTDB lineage: Bacteria > Pseudomonadota > Gammaproteobacteria > Legionellales > Legionellaceae > JAUYSE01. The sequence continues at coordinate 3,284 of JAUYSE010000007.1, read as the reverse complement.
CGATGATGGTTTTCGCAGCACTCATCCCTGCTACATGTTGTACTGCGCCTGAAATACCTATGGCAATATATACGCGAGGGGCGACGATTTTCCCGGTTTGTCCTACTTGATAATCATTCGGTACAAACCCGGCATCTACTGCCGCACGCGATGCGCCCACTGCCGCACCTAATACATCGGCTAATCCACCAATCCAACGCTCAAAATTTTCAGCATCTTTTAACGCCCGCCCGCCCGAAACAATCACTTCCGCATGGGTTAATTCTGGCCGAGCAGAAGTATTCTCTTGTTGAGAAACAAACTTGGCTTTTGTCTGTTCGACTGGCGTATAGGTCAAACTCTCTATCGGTGCAGAAGTGCTGGCAAGTGCTACCGGTTCAAATACAGAAGTACGAATCGTTAAAATCTTGAGAGGATCTAAGGATTGTACTGTTGCAATTACATTACCAGCATACATAGGGCGCTCAAAGGTATCTGCGCTGACAATGCGCAACACTTCTGAAACTTGTGATACCCCTAATCCTGCAGCAACACGCGGCAATATGTTTTTGCCAAAAGTAGAGGCCGCAGCGATAATATTGACATAATCTGAAGCTAAAGCTTGAATCATGGGAGCCCATACTTCTGGCAGTCCATGTGCCAATGCTGCATGCTCCAACCTATATATTTTATCCACCCCTGCCCAGGTTTGAATTTCTGATGCTACCGACTGTACAGCCTCTCCTGCCACTAAAACATGAATGGGTTTCGATAAGAACTGCGCAGCCCCCAGCAGCTGACGTGCATTTGCAGAAATCGCTCCGTGATGATGTTCCACAATCACTAAGGTGCTCATATGCCCCCCTATTCCAACGTCAGTTTATGAATCAGTCCGGCAAGGACCTCTACAGAGTCTAGCATCTGCCCCTGTGTACGACGCGGCGGTTCACTAATCTGTAAAATCTGTTGATGTGTTTTTAAAGAGAGCGCTAAGCTTTCTAAAGGGATAGTCGAAAATGGTTTTTGTTTGGCTTTCATAATTTGCGGTAGACTCGCATAACGAGGTTCATTTAAACGTAAATCTACGCTTACCACTGCCGGTAATTGTAGCTGCAAAGTTTCTAAGCCCCCATCCACCTCACGCACCACCATAAGCACTTTCTCATTTTCTATGGTACAAACCGAAGCATTTGTTGCTTGCGGCCAATCTAACAAAGCCGCCAACATTTGTGGTGTTTGGTTATTATCGCCATCGATAGATTGTTTCCCCATCAATACTAAACCACAACTCTGCTGTTCCGTTATTTTTTGCAGAATACGCGCAATTGACAAACAATCCCAGGCTACATCCGTCTGTACGAATAGCGCTTCTGTCGCACCTAAAGCCAAAGCATGACGTAAAGTCTCTGAATATCCTTCCCCACCAATACCAACTGCCACAATCTCTGAAACATGTCCGGCCTCTTGAAAACGAACCGCCTGCTCTAAAGCAATGGCATCAAAAGGGTTGATACTCATTTTTACATGATCTATCTCTACGCCAGAACCGTTCGGTTTCAAACGTATTTTCACATAAGGATCAATCACCCGTTTAATCGGCACCAATATTTTCATGGAAGAACCTCTACAAACCAATGTTGCACTAATTTTTTATAGCCGGCAATAATAAACAAAACCACATACGCGGTTGCCAACACATCCGATACATAGTGATAATCCATCAGCACTCGAGAAATAGCAATAATAGTGCCTAAGCCCCAGTACGCATACCAATATTTAGGATGTAAACAAGTCGCCAAATAGGCCAACCCCATGCCCGTTGCGGTATGCCCTGACGGGAATGACCAAAAAAGATTATCCCATTTAAACCCAAAAAATCCGAACCAATGATGGCTAAACCAAAGATCTGGACGCGCACGCCCTAACAATACTTTGCAAAGCATACAAAAAAGAGAGGTACACACCAGCCCTCCCCACAAAAACAAAAAGCGGCGCGCCCAAAGACGTGAAGAACCTAAGTAACGAGTACATAAGGCTAACGCAGGGAGTAAAACAAGATAGAATGCGCCAAAACCTAAAACCGTAAAAATACTACAGAGAGGATGTAACCAGGTATCCCGTAAAAAATGGCAAGACTCAGCAATTGGAATATCGATATAACAAAAAAGATATATTAATAAAACGAACATCCCAATCAGAAATGAGGGGCGCTTCAAGGTGTGGAATAAGGCATCAAAATTTGTCATAACGCTCCTTGTCTATCGTTTGCTATACTATGTAACTCGCGACCCTTAATATGAGACATCTAATCTATGATACGCGAAAATTTCACCTCAACAGATACCTATCATATTCCTCTGCTTGCTGATGCAAGTGTACCGCACTTAGAAGCTGCCTTTCCAGCCCCTTTTCATATTAGTCGCTACCAAACTTTAAGTGACATCCCTAAACTTTTACCCAATCAAGAAATATTATTATGCAGATCTACCACTCGTATTGATGCAAATCTGCTTGCAAAAAATACTTTACGTTACGTACTCACGGCCAGTAGCGGGACCGATCATATCGATGAAACTTTTCTCGCTAAACAGCATATTACACTTTTCGACGCCAAGGGGAGTAATGCGCATGCCGTGGTAGATTATGTTCTGGCTTGCATGGCCTATTTACAAATTAAACATGATTTCATCCCGCACAAAGTCGGTATTATTGGTCTAGGGGCCGTAGGCAGTCACTTGCAAAACACTTTAACACAACTTAAATATTCTATCATCACCTACGACCCTCTGAAAGCCTTACAAAACCCTCACTTTAAGAGTGCGTCCCTTGATGAATTATACGCTTGTGACCTCTTGTGCCTCCATGCCAATTTACATGAGAACAGCCCTTATCCCAGCATCAATCTTATCAATGCCTCATTCTTGGCTCAACTCCCAACAAACAGTGCTATCATTAATGCGGCAAGAGGCGGGATTATCAATGAAGCTGCCCTGCTACATTCATGCAAGCCCCTTTATTATTGTACTGATGTTTATCTTCATGAGCCAACGCCTAATCCAGAAATTATTGCACGTGCAGCCTTATGCACTCCTCACATTGCCGGACACACGGTCGAAGCCAAAACACGCGCGATTCTAGAGCTCAGTCAAAAATTACATCAAGCCTATCAGCTACGTTGTCCAAAAGAGGTTCTCACACAGCTCGCTCAAATGAAACCCTCACAAATGCAACTATTAGAAAAGTGGCAAGAACCTATTCTGCAACACTGGAGTCCAGTACTCGAAACACAAGCCCTCAAAGCCAGC
>JAUYSE010000143.1 GCA_030696465.1 Legionellaceae bacterium | reverse complement strand
GTGCATGCAACACATGACGATCCAAATGACTATGCGCTAATGACGGCTCAGGACGCACAAAGCACTAATGTATCAAATATTACTATTACGAACCGCATTGGTGCACCAATCACAGTATCAGGGTTATTTATTGCAAGTTTTGATATCAATGATTGCTCGGCTTGTTTTGGCGGGGTTGTGTCGGGCGATAATCTTGGTGGAGCAGTGGTTTCCCCTGTGACTTTTCAAGTGAACCAGTCACTGTCGATAGGACAAAATTATTTATATAACATGATTTATAACGGTATTTATTACATTAAAAACACAGTAGGTTCATCACCTTGTGCTTTACCAGGTTGTTCTTGGCCCGGAGATGATCCAAACGTTCATGGATGGTGTATTTCTATTAATGTTATTTCTCCCAATTCTAGTTACACCTATTCGAATTACACCAATAGTTCGAACCCACCTGCCAATACACCTGCATACTCTAATGCAGGAAACTCGATACCTTTCGATTATAAGTACGATTTAATAGATCCCAATACGCTAGGAATCGGAAACACTTGTTTGGGGCCTATAACTTGTAATGATAAAACGTTGACTTGCCACACGGATACTGCTCAAAATGAGTCATTTCAGCCCTATAATTAGACTCCGGCAATGTTTGTCATTCACATGAATACAGCGCTTGATACAGAAGTAATTTTAGGTGTGTAAGGTAGTCATTAAATCATGGACAAAATCCTTTCTCTATAATTTCTATAGCAGCTCCGATTTGTTTAAATTGCTCTTGCGTGTCAGTATGCTTATTTCTATCTGGATGAAATTGAAACCGCAGTGCTTTACCTTGTATCCGCACGTCTTGCAGCGCACTCCCAGGCTTTAAATCTAGCGTGTTATACGCGATATGACAACAAGCCTGAAGATTCTGTTGACAATGGTTTGTATCAAATAAGAGCGTCTTAGCTGATTCGGGATACATGAGGGCAAAGAAATAACCCATGATGTTTTCAAGGTACTTTGATAAAAAAGGCGCAACCCATAAGAAGGTAACAAACAGCATTATCTGATTTAGTAGATCCGGAATTATCATGGAGTGCTGTTGTTCCTGTTCGAGTCTCTCCTTATCTGTTCCTTGTTTATAGATCGATCCGATGATTTTTTTACTGAAAGCATTGCAGAGCATCATGAGTAAAAACATAGAGCTCATGTGTACAAAAAATGCGGGCGTGAGTGTCTCTGAAAGCAGTGGTGCGGCTAAAAATAAAGAAATATTAAGCAATGAGGCCATATTTCCGAGCATTTCAAGGAGAACGAATTCATATTCAGCGTATTTCACCAGTTTTTTATGCTTGAAAATAGACAGTAAAGGGATATTCAATAACAAGGGCTTGAGAAGAAGTAAGCAGGTATTGGTTTGGTAGCATATGCCGCTTTCAAGGACGAGCGCTAAAAAACCTGTAAAATTTTTAGCGAAATGAATTTTATTATCACTAGGTCTTTTTAGAAAGCCGTTTTTAGCATTTGCGTGTGCTAGCTTTGCATACTCATCTCTTATAAAAACAAAAGTGGGTTGCTCAGTGACAAGCGTGCGCTTCATAAAGCAAGAGAGCATGGAGCCGCGAGAAAAATTTTTGAGAAGATGGGTTTCCCATTGTTCTGATGCTGTTTTTGCGCTTTCGATATCTTTTTGAATATCTTGCAGAATAGCAGATATATTCTCGGTTGGATTGTTGGTGACAAAACTCCATAGAGATTTTTTTACATGGATCTGCTCCGTGGGCTGTTTAAATTTTTTATGTTTTGTAAATAAGAACTCATATTTTTGTGGGCCAAACAACGATTGAATGGCACAAATAATTTTTTTTTCATTCGCGCGGGTTGGTTCCGGTAGTTTTTTGACATTTTCTCTTAAGTGCTCAAGCCAATCTTGCCAAATTATACGGCGTTGATATTGTCGCATAGCTTTGATATAAAAAGAATCGAAGAATTTTTGCAGAGCAATATCTACCTCATTAACTTTTGCCGGGTTTTTCTCAAAAAATTTCAAAGTCATATATTGAGGCTCCAGTGCGCATCTTCGGCCTATATTTTACCAAAATAAGATCTATATGTAAACATATTAATCATCTTGTCGGCCGTTCCCGCCCAACCCCAAAACGCTGCCAACAAGGCTTATCGAATAAAGGGCTTTCGTAAACCTTCACCGCGCAAGGACGCGCGGTGAGAGCGTCAGGATGACTTTATGCGTGTTTACGAAAGCCCTTTATTCGATAAGCCTTGGTACCACTAATATAATCAGGCGGGAATTCCTTTCAGTTTATTTTGTTTGAAAGAGGTATTTCAGAATCGACTGTTTATTAAAAATGTTTTATAGTGGAAAAAAAGGATTTTAAGGACAGCCAATTATGAGCGAAGGAATCTCTCAGCAAACGCATTGGTCATTAAAAACCGAAATTCTCGCGGGTGTTACCACTTTTCTGACAATGGTGTATATTGCCTTTGTTAACCCCACTATTTTACATGATGCTGGTATGGACCAGGGGGCGGTGTTTACCAGTACTTGCCTGATTACCGCCTTTGCTTGTGCCTTGACAGGGTTTTTTGCAAAAGCGCCCATCGGCATTGCACCGGGTATGGCGCTGAATATTTACTTTTCTTATAGTGTCGTGCAAGGGATGGGCGTCACTTGGCAGCATGCGCTGGCGATGGTGTTTGTTTCTGGGCTCTTATTTCTTGTGGTGAGTTTGACCCCATTGCGCCGATTACTCATTGAAGCAATTCCACATAACTTGCAAATTGCTATTTTAATTGGAATTAGCTTATTAATCGCACTTATTTCTTTGCAAACGAATGGCATTATTATTCCCGAACATCATGCACTAATGCATTTTGGCAGTATTAGCCGTCCAGAAACTCTATTATTTTTTCTGGGGTTTTTATTAATTTTAGTGTTAGATTACTTTCATGTGATGGGTGCTATTATTATCAGTATTTTAACCATCAGTGCCTTGAGTTTCCTATTGGGAATTACGCATTGGCACGGTTTTTTTGCGCTCCCGCCCTCTATTGCTCCCACTTTTTTAAAATTAGATTTTTCAGGGATAACCGAAGTGTCTGCGATTAAAGCAACCTTTACTTTTTTTCTAATTGCTATATTTGATGCGACAGGTACTTTAATCGGCTTATTCAATCAGTCTATTTTTAAGAATGAAAAAAATTACACAAAACGCTTTAGTAAGACTTTAACCATTGATGCTGCCGCCTCTACGCTTGCAGGCTTATTGGGCTCAGCAAGTACGTCGCCCTATATTGAATCCGCAGCGGGCATTGAAGTGGGTGGCCGAACCGGCATTACTGCCTTAGTAATTGCACTAGGGTTTTTGTTAATGTTATTTTTCTTCCCTTTGGCACAAGCGATTCCTAATTTTGCGGTGGGACCGGCATTGTTGTATGTTGCTTGTTGTATGATGAAACATGTAAGCGATTTACGTTTATCGGATATGACAGAAACAGCGCCCTGTATGCTGACGATCATGATGATTCCATTTACAGCGTCTATTGCCGATGGTATCGGATGTGGAATTATTTTTTATACCTTATTGAAACTGATCTCTCGTCAACCTATGAATTTCTTAGTGCTTATCTTAAGTTTATTGTTTATTGTGTTTTTTCTTATTAGTTAGACCGCAGGAATTCCCGCCTCTATATAAGCAAAAAAATCTGCGGAGGTTTCTACCGTCGTATGCAAGATGGCAGGGACACTATAGGGGTGATTGTTTTCTATATAGGTAAGTAATTGGTCTGTCATTGAGGTGCTTGTTTTAAAGAGCAGTACGCATTCGGCAGATTTTTCAATGTTGCCTTCCCAGCGATAAATAGATTTTATTTGTGGAATAATATTTACACAGGAAGCATATTGCGCTTCAATGGCTTTTTCCGCCAACCTTTCGGCCTCTTCAATAGAGGCCATTGTTGTATAAATGAGGGATATTTTATTCCGCATAAGCGCCTGCCTCAGTGACGTCGTCAATAGGCGAGAGAAGGCGGTGAGCGTTTGCTTGAAAATGATTGACGAAGGTTGCACAAACGAGATCACCCCACACATTGGTGACGGTGCGGAACCGGTCTAAAATGCGATCGAAGGGCAGTAGCAAGCCAATAGCAGAGGTTGGGACGTTCACTATTCGTAAAACCATGACCATCGTGACGAGTCCCCCCTCAGGAATACCAGTTGCCCCCATGCCAGCAACAATCGCCGCAAAAAAGACGCCAATTTGCGCGGGTAACGATAAATCAAAACCTAACACTTGGCAGAAAAATAGTGCGGATACGGCCTCATACATGGCGGTTCCTGCCAAGTTGATGGTCGTTGCAAGGGGTAAGACAAAGCGTGCAACATCATCATTGACGCCCTGCTCTTTGGCGACCAGCATCGTCACGGGAAGTGTTGCCATCGAGCTAGAGGTTGCAAAAGCAGTCAATAAGGCTCGAGCTGCTGAGTAAAAGAATAATTTTGGGCTTTTTCGTAAAATAAAAGCTACCAAAAGAAGTTGCCAGGTAATTTGTAACAATAATCCACAGACAAAAATAAAAATAAAGGTGATCATGCCGCGTAAACTCTGCAACAGTAAATGCTGTAGAGAGGCTTCAGCAATAGCAGCACCCAATAGAGAGCATAATCCAAATGGCGTTAAATACATGAGCCAAACGATCATTTTTATGAGGACATCACGTAAGCCGGTGAAAAAATCAACCACTGCTCGCGCTGCTTGACCGACTGAAATGCAGGCGAAGGCAAAGACAATGCTAAAAAATACAATAGGCATGATTTCATATTTTGCGGCCGCGGCGACAATGTTTGGTGGAAATAAAGCGAGCAAAAAGGATGAAAACTCAAGTGGCTGTAAATCGGAGGGCGTTGCGTTTGAAAGAATTAGTTGCGCAGATACACCGATGCCGGGTTTAAAAAAGTTGAGTAATGAAAGGCCAATCGTGACGGCTATACTGACGCTTAATAGCACATATCCCAAGGTTAAAACACCAATGGAGCCTAGTCGTTTCATTTCGCCAATGGAGGCGATAGCACTTACCAATGCACAAAAAATTAATGGTAGTACGATAAGCTTTAACATATTGATGAAAATAAGTCCGACCCAACGTAAGGAAATCATGGTTTGAGGGCAAGTAATCCCCATGATAATTCCTAAGGCTATACTGAGTAAAATGAATAAAAACATATAATTTTTCAAATCAGTGCACTCCCGTTTCAGATATACTAAGTAAAGTATTTACTTTTAATGATATATAGTTAAATTCGAATCGTTCAGTATAGTTTTGCATGTAAAAAAAGCAAGCTATTATTTCTTTATTCAGGAATTCCCGCCTAATTATATCAGTGGTAACAAGGCATTCCGATAAAATCCTTTTCACAAACACGCATAAAATCATCCTGATGCTCTCACAGCGCGTCCCTGCGCTGTGAAGGTTTGCGAAAAGGATTTTATCGGATGCCTTGTTTGGCAGAGTTTTGGGGTTAGGCGGGAATAGCTGTTCTTTATTATTTCTTTATGCGTTCAATATAGCAATAAAGGCTTCAAGTTTACGAGCTAACGTCATAGTCACTGAGGGTAGATTCTTCTCATATTGAGCATGAATGTTGGCGCCTCTGACAAAATTAGTAATCCCTTTTATGGCTA
>JAUYSE010000070.1 GCA_030696465.1 Legionellaceae bacterium | reverse complement strand
TCGGATAGATCGTGCTAATTTTACACATAAGATGCGTTTACCTTGAGGTATAATCAAGGTCATTCTGGGCTCTCCGACTCCAAAAACCACTGCTCTAAAATAATGCAGGCGGCCAAGCAATCAACAGAGCTTTTTTGAATTTTTTGATAGCCACCCTGCTCAAATAAGCGCGAACGCGCCTCTACCGTACTATAACGTTCGTCCACTAAAGCCACCGGCAGCGCAAAACGTTCTTGCAAAGTCTGTGCAAACGCTTGCGCAGCTTCTGTCGTATATAATGCTTGGTGATGCACATCTGTCGGCAAGCCTACCACTAATATTTGTGGTTGCCACATATCCAGCAATTTTTGAACTTCTCGCCAATCAGGAACCCCTTGCTGTGCGGCTAACACCCGCAAAGGACTCGCTGTTTTGGTGATACACTGCCCAACGGCAGTGCCAATGCGTTTATATCCAAAATCAAACGCCAAGGCAACTCGCACTGCCTTCACCTGCTTACTCTTCCACAGGCTCAGGCGCCGTATAATCACAGCTCGCTTCAGGACACGCCAAATGCGTTCCTAGACGTTTAGATTCCTTTAACGTCAACAGCGGCCATTGGCATTTTGGACAGGGCGTCGCAATGGGATTGTTCCAAACGGCATAATCACATTGTGGATATCGGTTACAAGAAAAGAAAACCTTGCCTCGACGAGAGCGACGTTCCACTAAGGTTGATTGTCGACATTTTGGACAGGGAACCTCCGTATCCACCGGTTTTTTTAAAGATTCCATATGCTTGCATTCAGGATATTTACTGCATCCAATAAACAAGCCATAACGACCTTTTTTAATATGTAAGGGCGATTGACAGGATGGGCACTCTCGATCGGCGACTACTTCTGGTTCTGTAGGTGCTTCACTCGTGTCGCCACCAAGATCTTGAGTATAATTACATTCTGGATAGCCTGAGCAACCAATAAACCGTCCGCGCTTTCCTAAACGAATGGTTAATTGTTTTCCACAAGTTGGGCACAGAGAATCTAAGGTTTCCGTCGTCACATCTTTACGACGCACTTGCTCATCTATTTCTTGTATTTGCTGTTCAAAGGGGCCCCAAAAATCATGTAGAACGGGAACCCACTCTCGCTCACCCCGTGATATCTCATCGAGGGTGTCCTCTAACTGTGCGGTAAATTGATAATCCACATACCGGGTAAAATAGTCCGTCAAAAATTTACTCACGATACGACCGATATCGGTGGGTGAGAAACGTTTTTTATCTGCAATGACATAATTTCGTTGTTGCAAAGTATGAATAATGGAAGCATAGGTTGAAGGACGTCCAATATCATACTCTTCTAAGGCTTTTACTAAAGTTGCTTCAGAATACCGTGGTGGTGGCTCTGTAAAATGTTGTGAGGTTTCTATCTGATTCACACAAGGCTCATCCCCTACCTGAAGTGCCGGCAGCAACATGGCGTCTTCTTCCGACTTAGTATCGTCTTGTCCTTCTTCATATACGGATAAAAACCCTGGGAAAGCGATAACAGAACCATTCGCACGAAAGATAAATCTTTTTTTCGCGTTAAAATCGACGGCTACCGTATCCATCAATGCATCGCTCATTTGCGAAGCAACGGTACGCTTCCAGATGAGTTGATATAACTTCCATTGATCTAGGGTTAAGGCATCTTTGATACTATCTGGAGTACGTTTAATTTCTGTTGGTCGAATCGCTTCATGCGCCTCTTGAGCATTTTTTGATTTGGTTTTAAATTCACTAGGATCAGTCGGTGCAAATGAATCGCCATATTGTTGCGTGATCCACTCGCGAATTTCCTGGATGGCTTCTTTCGCTAAGTGCACGGAGTCAGTACGCATATAACTGATTAAACCTACTTGTCCCGCACCCACATCAATCCCTTCATATAAATTTTGAGCGAGCATCATGGTTTTACGTGCGGTAAACCCAAGTTTTCGAGCCGCTTCCTGCTGTAAGGTCGATGTAATAAACGGTGCTGCTGGCTTACGTTTTCTTTGTTTTTTCTCAACGTTTTTAACGATCAGTTTGCCTTCGGCAAGTGCTAATACTTGTGCTTGTATTTCTGCCGCTCGCTCTGCGGTGGTCACTGAAAATTGTTCTAATTTTTGATCGTCTATATGCGTTAATCGCGCCACAAATGGTGGTGAATTGTGCTGAAGATGTGCTTTGATTTGCCAATATTCTTGTGAAATAAAGCGTTCGATTTCTTCTTCTCGATCGACAATTAAGCGCAGTGCTGGGCTCTGCACCCGACCTGCCGACAAACCACGCTGCACTTTTTTCCATAATAAAGGGGATAAGTTAAAACCTACGAGATAATCCAAGGCGCGACGTGCTTGCTGTGCATTCACTAAATTCATAGCAACATCTCGAGGATGCTGCATAGCCTCTAGAATGGCGGTTTTTGTAATTTCATGGAAAACAATACGTTGTACCGGCTTATTTTTTAAAAGCTTACGTTCTTGCATTAAAGCGAACACATGCCAAGAAATAGCTTCCCCTTCGCGATCCGGATCCGTTGCGAGAAATAAGGCATCGGCTTTCGACAAGGCTTTTGCAATCGCATCAATGTGCCGTTTGTTTTTCTCTATGGGCGCATAAATCATCGAGAATTCTTGTTCCGGCAATACGGAACCTTTGCGTGCAGGCAAATCACGCACATGCCCATAAGAGGCAAGCACCGTATAGTCTGGTCCCAAATATTTTTGGATGGTTTTTGCCTTTGCAGGAGATTCCACCACCACCACTTTTGAACTCATGTATTAAAAAACTCCATAGTTAACGACTCAACAACATTATATAAAATCACGGTTCTTAAGCACTGTACAAGTTATACGGTTGCTTATTGCAACGACGTGCACTCTGCTTTCTCCACATACAGTACTAAATCTAAAAATACCAAATCTTGGTAAGACAAATTCTCTTCTAAAGTGCTACGTATTACGCTCTGCACCTCTTCTTTCGATACAATTCTAGAGGAAGAAAATAATAGCTGATTGAAAATCAATTCCCACAGCACGTCTCCACACAAAGGCAACACTATCATGCGCATTAAAAACTGATATGCCTCTGCTGTCAACTTACTTGTTTCTAAAAAAGATAATACCCGTATCGCGCCCTCTTTTTGTGGCTGAACAGGCAAAGTTTCATCCATGAGCGTAGATAAATCACCAAATTGCTTGCCTTCATATCGCGCTAGCTCCAATGCACGTAATACCACGCCAAAATCTTTACGACGTACTTGTGAGTCTTGAAAAAAATGCATTAATTGTTGTAACCAATTATCTTTCATATAGCATCCTCATACACAACGTATATATCCCCCTGGAACAGATTGAATCATGCCTGCTACCTCTAAACGTGACAAATGCGCCATTAATTCTGTGATTGAACCACCAAAGTAGGCCATGATACGTTCTATCGAAGTAGGCTCGAATCCCACACAATCCAATAATGTTGTACTCTTCGCACTTGAATTTTCAGCGTTGTTGCCAGTTCGCTCGCCATCGGTCATGGACTGAGAGTACACTCCCTCGGCTCGCTCACTGGCGCCTAGCTGAAAATCCAATTGCTGTGAGTATCTATTCTTGACGGTTTCAGCGTTGTTGAAAATTCGTTCGGCTGAAACCATACACTGCTCAGCTTGTTCTGTCAAAAAAGTCCAGTCTAATTCTTCCAGCACATCCTCACAACAAGTCACTAAGCGTGCCCCTTGTTGAAGTAAATGATGACATCCTTGGGATGCCACATTATAAATGGAACCCGGAACAGCTAAAACCCCTCGATTTTGCTCTAGCGCACAACGTGCCGTAATTAAAGAACCACTCTTCATTGCGGACTCAACAACCAAAGTGGCCAATGATAAACCACTTATTATACGATTTCTACGAGGGAAATGTCCAGCCAAAGGTGGCGTCCCCAAACCAAACTCGGTTAACAGTAGCCCTTCTGCCCCTATACATTGCGCTAATTTTCGGTGTGATCGAGGATAAATAGTGTCTATCCCTGTGCCCATAACCGCAACGGTCGCGCCCTCTGCCTCTAGGCAGCCTCGATGCACCGCTGCATCAATACCTAAAGCAAGCCCGCTAACCAACGTCACTCCGAGTTTAGCTAATATACGGGCAAAAGAGGTGGCCGTATTCACCCCTGCAGGGGTTGGTTTGCGGGTACCTACTATGGCTAAAGTTTTTCTTTGTAAACACTGGAGGTTCCCCCAGGCGTAAAGCACAAACGGGGGATCATGAATCTCTCGTAGCAAAGGGGGATACTGCACATCATCCCAGGTCAGAATATAACGGTGCGCTCCCGCACGCTCCCAATCTAGCGCTCGTTGCACGAGCGCCCAATCTACTTGTTGCAATGCCTCAACCTGCAGTGTATTAAAACCTAATGCTTGTAAATCTGCAGAAGAACATTCAAACAGCCTCGCGACCGACGGCAGCTGCGCTAAACAACGCGCGACTAAAGCCGGACCGACACCTTTTGCATGGTGCAACGCTAACCAATATGCTTTGGTAGTCATTTGTGATTCTGTGCAATATATGATAAAATCGCTACAATACCATAGCCATACTAGAGGATAGAAGCCTTTTATGACGCTGCGCACTATTATTTATTTACCACATCCCACTCTACGCCTTAAAGCAAAGCCCGTTACGCAGATTGATGATGATTTACAAGTCCTTATTGATGACATGATAGAAACGATGTATCACGCCAACGGAGTTGGGCTTGCCGCACCACAAATTAATGTCAGTTTACAACTCAGTGTTATTGATGTCAGCCCCACACGTGATCAACCAATGGTCCTGATTAATCCTGAAATCATCGCCTCTGATGGCTCGGCTACTTATCAAGAAGGCTGTCTTTCTGTGCCTGGGGTGTATGAAACCGTGACCCGAGCAGAAAAAGTAAAAGTAAAAGCGCAAGATCGCCATGGCAAGTGGTTTGAAGTCGAAGGCGATGGCCTGTTTGGCGAATGTTTACAACATGAAATAGACCATCTCAATGGCACTCTTTTTATTGATCTTCTCTCCCCATTAAAACGGACTTTCGCGCGTCGAAAATTTGAAAAATTACAAAAACGAAAAAATGCTTAAATGCGTTAGGTGTTAAATCTTGGAGTAAGCAGTTACCATGGCATTACGTATTGTTTTCGCAGGGACCCCTGACTTTGCAACCCCCTGCCTTGATGCTTTGATACAGAGTCATCATCAGGTTTTAGCCGTATATACTAAACCCGATCAACCGGTAGGCAGAGGACGCACTCTACAAGGCTCTCCTGTTAAGGCTTTGGCCCTTGCGCATCAACTTCCAGTATATCAACCCAGCAACTTTAAAGCAGAGTCCGATCGCGCTGCTTTAGCGGCGCTCAATGCCGAGATCATGGTAGTCATTGCTTATGGTCTCATCCTCCCGGTCTCTGTTTTAAATATTCCCCGCTTTGGTTGTATTAATGTACATGCATCTGCTCTGCCACAATGGCGCGGCGCGTCTCCGATACAAAGCGCTATTTGGCATGGCGACACCCTGACCGGTATTAGCATTATCCAAATGGACAAGGGAATGGATACTGGTGATATTTTACACCTCAGCACCTGCCCCATCGATGCGCGAGAAACCAGCGATAGTCTACATCTCAAACTCGCAGAAGCCGCTATACAACCGCTTTTAGACACCTTATCTCAGATTGAAAAGGGCAGCGTCATACGCAGCCCCCAAGATAATACACAAGCAAGCTATACCCGAAAAATTGAAAAAAAAGACGCCCGCATCGACTGGAATCAATCTGCAGAAGCCATAGACTGGCAAATACGTGCCTGCAATCCCTGGCCAATCGCCTTCACCGAAACAGCAGGACTCACCATCCGCATTCATGAAGCAATCCCCGATACTCGTTGCCACTCAGGACCTCCCGGCACCCTCTTAGCGCTCGAAGAAACTGGTTTACGAATTAATACAGGCTCTGGGAGTATACAAGTGCAACGTTTACAACTCCCGGGCGGAAAAATATTAGACGCACGCACCTGGGTGCGCACCCAACGTAAAGAATTACCTATTGGAACTCATTTTCTATGAAGCGCAGTTATTATTTCAGCCTATTTCTCACGCTTTATCTACTCATGGGAACCGCGTGGGCCAGCTCCATCCCCTCCCCCCCTAGCATTAATAAAGTCATCGCATTGAGTGCAGGCCCCGCGTGGTATCATGCCGGACGCACAGAAACCATTTGGCTACAACCTGATTTCGCCAATACTTATGATGCATTCTCCCCCCAAAAAGTACTTACCAGTGGTGAATTATTCTTGGGATTACAGAAGTCTTTCTCTAATCTTGACTTCATGCAACTAGGCTTGGCCTTAGCAGCCAGCGGTGATGCCAAACTCCAAGGTGAAATTTGGGAAACCGCCGATCCTCTCTTTAATAATTTCAGTTATCAATATAAAATTTTTCATAAGCATTTGGCACTAAAAGGGAAATACTTATTCAACCGCTGGTCATCGACGCTTTTACCGTACGTGAGTGCAAGTCTCGGGGTCGCCCTGAATAAGTCTTATCACTTTTCGATGACGCCTCTTATATTTGAAGCGCTCCCAGTACCTGGATTTCAATCTCATCAAGAAACCGCCTTCACTTATACCGTTGGCACTGGCGTGCAAAAAATTCTAGATGTACATTGGCAACTCGGTCTAGGCTATGAGTTCAGTGATTGGGGACAATCTTCACTCAGCCGGGCGCCTGGGCAAACCATCAATAGCGGCTTAAGCCTCAGCCATCTCAATACTCAGGAATTACAAGTTACCCTCAACTATTTATTTTAGGAGTGCGCATGAGCGCCAATTTACGACGATGGACTGTACTAAACTTGATATACCTGTTTGCCTCGGCTGGATTTGCAGGCCAAGCGCTCATGAGCATGACCCCTATCACGCCCTTACCCACTGTTGTGCCCAACAATGGCACTACGGTCACCGTCATTTATGACGTGGCCAATATCAGTAGCACTGCATCCCTTACTAATTTTTCTATGACCCCTATCTCTGGCGTAGAGCAAATTACACAAACGACTGGTGCTTGCAATGGCACTTCAAGCCCTAGCTCTTGTTTGCTATACCTAATATTTCACGGAGATCAAACCAGCACTATTAATGATGGTCCTATTCTCAATACTGGTTCAAGCCGCACACGCCCCAGTCCTACACAAATTTTACAAATGAGGACCGAAGCCCCGAATAATGAAGTCAACAACAGTTGGATTAAAGTGTTGATCGAGCAAGACCCCGCCCCCAGCGCCGCTGGCACGCCCCCCAATGATCTCGCAACGTATGTTGCTAAAATAAAAAAACTCGCTCCTAATTTAGAGCAGTTTCATCTACGCGTTACTCCTCTTCCAGTCACCCCTGGTTCCCCTACCTATCAACAATATGCCGATACTATTACCGCTATCAGAGCGGCATATCCCGGAACTCCATTGATTATAGGATTTCATCCCGACAATAACTCTACCGAGGCCAGTTGTTTGGGCTGGGGCTGTGATTCAGTGAGTTGTACAGTACCTCCCGCAAGCTGGACTGCCACACAATTGACCTGCATGTTAAATGCCAGTATTCAAACGATGAATATGATTACTGCACTCTTGCCCACAGGCAAAGGTTTCGATACTTTTTCGATAGAACAAGGTTATGTAGAGCCCATGGCAACCTGCCCACTTCCACCCCCTCCGCCAACACCACCACCGGCTTGTCTACAACAAATCAAAGCCTGTTTGTGCCCTCAAGGGACGCACACTCAAAATGGCAGCGCATGTCCTCCCGTCAATCCTGAAAGCTGCTTGCCAGGGGTTACTTTAGCCTCTCCTAGTGTCACCTACGGAAACGTACTCGGAAGCTACGGTGGTTCAGACATTTATGGTCCGACAAAACTCGATTTTGGTTATCCTCAATATTATAATTTGGGTAAACAAATCGCTGTTGATTATGATGCCTTAATCTCCGGGGGATATTTTCCAAGTTCCAGCACCGCTTGTCATACAGCACCTTACCCCCCACATCTATACGTGGTGGATGTAGACACCCCGGGTGCTTACGCACCAGAAATTCCCTGCCTTATTGTCGGCCAACCCGACGCAGCTAACATCTACACCAATCCAAGCCCTGCAGCCCCTAATGTTACTCTGGCCTCCAACTATCTTGCGTTTATTATGACACAATATCCGCCTATCCAAGAAACCGTTGACACCAATGGTGCCACTGTATATATCACCTTATCCGGAGAACCTAACTTTTTAGGTGCGCCTGGCTGGACATTAGCCAATATATATCAACTGAACTACAACCTCGGGGTTAATTTTTTGTATTTGCAAAAACTCTACCCTTCGCTATTCCCTGCGGGTATTCCCCCTATGCAATACGCCATTTGGAACTTTGGTAGTATTGTAAATAACATGACCTTATGAGACAGCATAAGGTCGCCTAAAATTCAAACAAAATAATTTGTTTTTCGACGAACAGCGTCTCTAAAGTTTTACAGAAAGTTAAAAATCATGCCAAGCCTGCAAACCTCATGGAACGACGCTCTTACCGCTTATAACGAAATAGAGATAGGATTTAGCGCCTCTCATGCGATCCTTGGGCTAAACCCCGGTTTGTTGCTGGAACGAGCACAAGCAGGATTGGGCAATACGAGAGAATTTCTTGCGCTTGCACGGCGTCTTGAAAGCACAGATGAGCCTCTAAATGCAATAGAGAGAGCACGTTTAGAGCATTTATTAACCTTGGCCGAAGCAGGAACCTTACAGGAAGAAATTGGGACTCTACCGCGCATTTTGACCGGTGCACGTAGTAGCGGTGCGACACCAATGTTCGGGCCCTCAGATCCAACCAGGCAAGGAGCACTAACCAGGTTCCATCATGGTATAAGAGCTATTCCAGAAGCAATCTCTAACCTCGCTGCCGATGTACGCGCAGTATTACATGGACCAGTACAACCTAGACA
>JAUYSE010000025.1 GCA_030696465.1 Legionellaceae bacterium | reverse complement strand
ATCAGCGATGCAGAAACCGACTTTGTTGGGTGTTGAAGGAGAGGCGCAGGGGATTATTGAATACCATAATGCAGGTCTGTGTTTCGAACCTGAAAATGAAAAAGATTTCATTGAGAAAGTGATTTTAATTAAAGAAAATCCTAAAATATATCAAGAACTTCAGCAAGGATGCAAAACCCTTGCCGAAGCGTATGATCGGAAAAAACTTGCAAACCGTATGCTTTCAATCATCACTGATCTACACTACTACCAACTAGATCCCGCTGAATATCAGGGGACTATTAATGCTTTACAACGGTAGCATTGGTCCAAAATTTTCCATGATCTCCGGTCACATCGATTGTTTTTACTCCATAGCCATTAATATTATAGCCATTCGCATCCGTACTTCCTGTAACGATATTATTCTTTAATATCAGTTTACTAAAATTTGAACTCCAACACGCAAATGCGGCACCGACATTATTGGCAATATTATTATCTTTAACCGTAATGATACCTATTGGATTTGAACCCATATATACCAATCCAGCGCCTATTGCAGTAGTCCCATTAAAGTTGATATCGTTGTTATGATAAATAATATTATTTCCAAGTGGTGCTTTTGCTCCTGCAACTACATTATGGTGCATATAATTACCGGCAATCTCAATATTTTCATCCGTGCTAGTGTCCAAACCATAATTTTTGTTCCCAAAAACTTCGTTGGAATAGATCAATGTTTTTGCAGAAGTTTGCACCTTGACATCAATACCATGCAACCCATTGGATGCTTTATTGTATCTAATAGTAAGTCTTGAATTTAGCAAAGGACTCGATGGCATAAAAGCAATACCTGCCCCTTGATCTGGTTTAAAATTCTTTGCTTCTATATACTCAACAAGGACATTTCCTTTTGTTGTATAACCGTTAATACCATTTAAACTTTTTCCGTTACCATTAACGGTAAAATTTCTAACAATAATATTTTGACCGCGAAGATTCACGGAAGAATTAGGGAAAGCAAGGCTAACTGTATCGTTAAGTATCGTTTTCCCCATCCCTGCACCTTGTAAAATTACATTACTGTTATTAATACTGATTCCATCAACTGTATTGATGGTACAAGCAGGCATATTCACCGTTCCACCCGCAGCTGGGACAGCGTTAATGGTATCTTGCAAAGCTTTTTGCGTACACGCAGGTACTTGATAAACATTACCAGCAGGTACCGTAAATCCTTGGAATCCCCACGTAGGGTTTTCAAGAGGTAAACACTCTTTGCTTTGAATACGATAATATTGATCTTTACCACATGTCCCTGCCGTTGTTGTCACAGGTGTTGTTGTTGTCACAGGTGGCGTTGTTGTCACAGGTGTTGTGGTTGTTACCGGTTCTGTCGTTGTAGCTGTCGTGAGATCAGAAAGTGTCAAAGAATCGACCTGACTCGAAGTGATGCGCCCATTCACTCTTTTATTGAGCACCGTATTCGTAGACACCGATGACTTGTATTTCCAGCTTGAAGAGGAACTGCTGTATGCACTTGCTTGCATTGACGTAAGGACGCCTGAAGGTTGTGCATTCAACGAAAGTGTCGAATCCCCAAGGAGTGCTTTTTCGTCCACATTGATGCTATATTTTCCATAGCTATCGGACACTCCTGAACCCAATTTGGTCGTACCTAAATAGAGTTCAACCGTTGCGCCGCCAACGATATTAGCACCGGCTTCAGAGGTTGTCACCAATCCCGATATTTGCAGTTTCCCGTCTGGAACATTTTTAGCCACCATTGCACTCAACGCATCTGTACCGTTGAGAACCGCTTGGACTCTGGAGTCATGAATAAAACTTTCCACCGCAGCTTCTCCATATTGTGTATCGCTGTTTGGATCTGTCGCAAAAGAGTTAATAGCCTCTTTGAGCGCATTATCTCCGGTTGCAGATGATGCAACTATTTTAGCAGCAAAATCTCGACTAAACGCTTTAATCTCTATTCCATTGTCCGATGCAGCAGAGAGTATTGCATTGACTTTTCGATTTAACGGCTGATTTTCAGCGCTTGCTTTAAACGCCAATGCACGACCATTTGCTCCAAATCCAAGCTTATTTGCCAAGATGTCAACGTTAGAACCAGAATAGAATCCGGCTAAAGTTGCGAGAGGATTAACGGATAAAACCTCATCCCCCAATATTGCCGTTGACGTTATAAGCGGAGCACTCTGTGTCGATTCATTGACATCCAAAACTCCATTTCCGTTCGTATCCATAAAACCGCCTATGGCAGTAATATAAGATGGCTTGGCTTTACAATTATTAAGCGTATACTTCCCTTTCCCTATTTCAGTGAACCCTTCACATACGGTGGCTTCTATAAGATCCCCCGATGCATCGGGAATAGCCCCCGTAGCAATCAATCTTGCGCCAACAATTGCATCATCCGCGACTATTACATTATAATCAACATCGGTACTGTCAACACTGGTCCCATAATCAGAACCGGTACTTACACTGGCAACGCCAGCAGCAGTACTCCCGCTTTCACTTCCTCCGCCACAACCGGCAACTAAAAAACCAACACTAACAAAACCTACAATAGATTTTAAATTAATTTTTTTATTTAACATTATAAACTCCCTTGATTTATTCAAACGGAGAAATATAACATTGCCATGTTAATGAGATATAAATGAGTTTTTTAGTTATGACCGGTAAAAATATGCACTCCTTTAAAATTTTCTTATATTTTTAAACAGCTCTCCTTCCATAGCAAATTTAATATTTGATGTTTTTGAATGAAATAAACACATAGTGATATCTCATAGCCAACGTCTGATCTTTTTCAAATCTAAAGAATTTAAAATAATGCCGACATTATCAAGATGATGCTCTTTTACAAAGCGATCGATAGTATTAACAAAATCTTTTTTAGAATATTTCGCTTTAAAAAGAATTAAATTAAGATCAGAAAGACGCATCAGCACAAGAGCATCAGCAACCAATCCAGCCGGTGGAGCTATAAGGATAATATAGTCATACGCTTCCCTCAGATATTCAAGTAAAATCTTAAAATTATCCGACATAATTAAGTCATACGAACTTGCGGTAGCCAATCCGCTGCAAATAATATTCATATTGGTTTGATCCGTATGATAAAGCACCTCGGTCAATTCACACTGACCGCTTAAAAACGTACTGATACCCTTGTCATTCTTAATATTAATTTTTTGATGAATCGATGGATGGCGCATATCCATATCTATAATAATCACTTTTTTACCGCTTTGCGCCATAATCCTTGCCAGTTCAATCCCGGTAGTCGCACGCCCTTCTCCCAAAACAGAGGAGGTCAATGTCAGAATTTTCGGCTTCTTCAACTCTGCACTGTACACCAGCTTGGTGAGCAATACACGCAAAGCATCTTGATAGAGACTTTTTTTGTTCTGAAAGTACGGTAAAACAGCAAATATGGGTAACGCCGTGCGCTTTTCAATATCACTAATTGTTTGAATCGCGCCGGACAAAGCATTTCGTACCAGTGCCTGCGTTATCCCAATCATCAAGCCTAAAATAATTCCGATTAAAACAATCAATGCCCGTTGCGGTTTTACCGGTGTCTCTTCAACAAACGCATTATCAACAATCCAGTCTCCTGAAACTGTCGAGGATCCTAGAATTGTTATTTCAGCCCGTTTTTGGAGAAGATATTCATAAACTTTTTGATTAACCATAAACCCGTTCATAAGCTTCGATAACTGCTTCTCGTTTTCGGGAATTTCCATCAACAATTGATTATTTTTTTGAATAATTGTATTAAGTGTCATTTTACGCTGATGAATACCGCGTAAATTGCTCTCAATACTGGCACGCAAATTAGCTCTGAGTGCATTGATTTGCTGATTAACTTTAATAACCGAGGGATGCTCATTGGTATAATCAACCATCAGTGTCGATCGTAAAGTACCTGCTTCTTGCAGCTTTTCAATAAGGGGCAAAAGCGGAGAACCAAGAAGACTAATAGAGCCCGTATCGATCCCCGTCACCAAACTGTTACTTTGAATGTATCTCAAAAGATCGGTATAAACCCCTTCTTGCATATCCAATTCGTACTGCTGTTTTTCCAATTCATTAAGCTTTTGTGCCGCCATTACTGCTTTATCTTTTAAATCAACCGTAACGGTATGTGAAGTTTTGTAGTCTTTCACATTGCTTGCTGAATTTTGAAGCGATAGATTTATTGCCTCTAGCTGCTTATCGATAAAACTTAACGTTTTTTTGGCACCGGCGCTTTTCATCTCA
>JAUYSE010000227.1 GCA_030696465.1 Legionellaceae bacterium | reverse complement strand
TCTCCTCTGAGTAAAGTGAGTAGGATCTATCCGAGCCGCGCGCGGCTCGGATAGATCCTACTCACTTTACTCAGAGGAGAGAACCATGGAAAGGTGGATTCAGTGTGCGCTACAGAACTTTACAATTACCTTGTTGCTGTTATCAGTTTTATGGATGCTGTTGGCATTGATGGTTACTCGAAAAACGCGATCTAAAGAACAAATCATTGATACGTGTTTTTCAACATTTCTATTATTTAATATAGGCATTAGTTATTTATACAATTTTGTCATACATGTTTTTTTCGGAGAGATCGCCGCGCAGTTTATTGGGTGGGCACAAAGTCCTTTTCAATTAGAGGTTGGTTTTGCGAGTCTAGGGTTTGCAGCATTAGGGGTCATCAGCTATTGGAGTAATCTTTCATTTCGAGCCGCAACGGTGATTGCACCGGCATTATTTCTTTGGGGTGCGGCCGGGGGACATATTTATCAAATCATAGTGACGCACAATATGGCCGCAGGCAATGCAGGCGCGATTTTGTGGACGGATATATTGCTTCCTGTGGTAGGCTTTATACTACTTGCGCTTCAATCTTGTTACCCTTTGAAAGCGACGGGATCCGCTTAAGTTGCTCAGATAAATGCTCCATCCAGTGGCCGTTTAAAGTCACTAGATTCCTTTGCTTGTGGCCCAGAAAGACGGACTCAGTAAAAAATTGTACCGTACAAAGAAAAAACCTTAAAAACACTTGATTTTTTAGAATGGTTCCAGTAGTATTGCCCACATCTGACGCGGGGTGGAGCAGCCTGGTAGCTCGTCGGGCTCATAACCCGAAGGTCGTAGGTTCAAATCCTGCCCCCGCTACCATATTTTAGATATTCCAAATTAAACAGTCGATTTATTATAAAGGCTTTGTTTGGTGAGATAATTTTTAGAGACCCCATTTTTGGGGTTTTTTGCTATTTGGACATACAGATGCATCAAAACATAGAAGCATTAATTAAACCAAGCGTCGAAGAGCTGGGTTGTATTTTATGGGCCTGCGAATATGTATCGCAAGGGCGTACGGCATTATTACGGATATTTATAGATAAGCCAGAGGGCATTGGTATAGAAGATTGTGAGCGAGTGAGTCGTCAGGTAAGCAGCCTTTTAGAAGTGGAACTGCAGACTGAGCGACAATATACTTTAGAAGTATCTTCCCCCGGGATTCCTCGTCCTCTATTTTATCCTGCCCATTATCAGCAATTTTTAGGACAGCCAGCGTGGATAAAACTATATCAGCCTTGGCAGAAAAAACGACAGGTAGAAGGGGTGATTGAGGCAGTGGATGAGACGACTCTACAATTAAAAGTCGGAGAAGAATCCATTCCTTTTTTATTTTCAAATATTGTTAAAGGACATTTGACCGGCGAATGAGGCGAGCACATGAGTAAAGAACTCTTATTAATTGCAGAAGCATTATCTAATGAGAAAGGGGTACCTAAAGAAGTAGTCTTAGAGGCTATTCAGGCCGCCTTAGAATCCGCTACGCGTAAATGGATGCAAGAAGACATTGTCGTACGTGTACATTTAGATCCACGCACCGGCGATTATGAAACCTATCGTTGCTGGGATGTCGTCGAAGAGGATCAACTAGATGCGCCAGATCATCAATTGACCTTAGCCGACGCACGTTTACGTGATCCTAAAATCCAACTAGGTGAGCAGATTGAAGAAATAATGCCTTCTGTGGAACTAGGTCGCATTGCTGCACAATCCGCGCGTCAAGTCATTTTTCAGAAAATTAAAGAAGCAGAGCGCAATATGATTGCGGAATATTACCGCTCTCGTTTGGGTCAGCTGGTGCATGGCGTCGTCAAAAAAGTGACGCGTGATTATATTATTGTTGATTTAGGTGGCAAGGCAGAAGCCTTTATGCCAAGAACAGAAATGTTACCGAATGAAGTTTTTCGGGTGAATGATAGAGTGCGCGCGTACTTGAGTGAAATTAGCACACAAGTGCGAGGCCCACAATTACTCATTTCTCGCACAAAAAATGAAATGCTCATAGAGTTATTCCGCATTGAAGTGCCAGAAATTGGTGAAAACGTCATTGAAGTTAAAGCGGCGGCGCGTGAACCAGGTAATCGCGCAAAAATTGCTGTAAAATCTAAAGATGGACGTATTGATCCCGTAGGTGCTTGTGTAGGAATGCGTGGTGCACGTGTGCAGGCTGTGTCTTCTGAATTAGCAGGAGAACGAGTAGACATCGTATTGTGGGATGATAACCCAGCACAGTTCGTGATTAACGCCATGGCTCCCGCTGAAATTACGTCTATCGTGGTAGATGAAGAAAGCCAAGTCATGGATCTGGCCGTATACCCAGATCAATTGTCCTTAGCGATTGGCCGAAATGGGCAAAATGTGAAATTAGCCAGTCAATTGACGGGTTGGTCTCTGAATGTCATGACCATGGATGATTTTGAAAACAAGACCAAAGAAGAGTCGCATAAAGTAGAAAAATTGTTTATGGACACTTTGGAGGTTGATGCAGAAGTGGCTCAAATTTTATTACAGCACGGATTTTCTTCGCTCGAAGAAATCGCTTATGTTCCTCAAGAGGAACTGCTGATGATAGAAGAATTTGACGAAGAAACAGTGGAAGTGTTGCGTAATAGAGCAAACAATATTTTGTTAACGCAAGCTTTAGCGTCACAATCCAATAATGCCGAAATGCAAGAGTTGATGGATTTACCGGGAATGACACAATCTATTGCAGAACAATTGTTCCGCAAAGAAATCACTACGGTAGAGACCTTAGCAGAGCAATCTGTAGATGAATTATTGGATGTTGATGGCATGACGGAAGCTTTGGCAGGTGCATTGATTATGAAAGCAAGAGAACCTTGGTTTTTATAAGACTTGCTTGCATCTCGAGCTAAAATCTCGAGTCTCTGAGGTTATACCGCGTAAATGTAGTATAACAAGCTTTGGCTCGAGATGAGGGCAATTAATTAAAGAGGAAATTTGTATGGCGGATGTGACGGTAAAAGAATTGGCTCTGGTAGTGGGCATACCGGTAGAGCGTCTGTTGAGCCAATTGCAGGAAGCAGGTTTATCTTTTCAAGCGGCCGATCAAGTCGTCAATGAAGAGCAAAAACGTATCCTGTTGGTTCATTTGAAAGGGAATATGCAAACACAAGCCACGCAGCGTATTACGGTGAAGCGAAAAAGCTTTACAGAAGTGACTCTTGGTCAAGAGCATTCAGGAAAACGTCATAAAGTGCAGGTAGAAGTACGCACCAAAAAAAGTTATGTAAATTTTGCCGCAGCCCCGGTACCTGTTGAAGACGTTGTCGTCGAGCCCGAACATCCTGCTGAGCCAGAAATAATGGCAGATACCCCGGTGATGCCCTCTACAGAAGTTTTAGAGTCAAATGCTGAATCTATTGAAACATCAGCGGCAGAGGTTTCTGTAGAAGAAACCGATACTGCTGTCAGCGCATCAGAAGCATCCGCTCAATTAAGCCCTGAAATACCGGAGCCAATAGCAAGCGATAATGCGGTAGCCGTTGAAAAACCATCTACAGA
The DNA here is from genome assembly GCA_030696465.1 of Legionellaceae bacterium. Classification (GTDB taxonomy): domain Bacteria; phylum Pseudomonadota; class Gammaproteobacteria; order Legionellales; family Legionellaceae; genus JAUYSE01. Next base: position 17,369 of record JAUYSE010000227.1, on the reverse strand, counting down.
AGAAGCCGCTGCACGTCCGGCGGCAAAAGCCGGCAGTGTTGCCGTTGCTAAGCCAGGGAAAAAGAAACATTTTGAAAGCGAAGAAGAAGAGCGGGCACGTGCCGATCGTTCAGATCCTAAAAAAGGGAAGAAAAAATCTAAATACAGTACTCCATTTGTCGCTGTGACAGAAGACGAAAATGAAGGCTGGTTACGACGTGGGCAGTCTAAAAAAAGACGAGGCTCAGAGAAGTCTGATAATTACAAAAAGGCAGAAGAAACCTTGACGCATGGCTTTTCTATGCCTACTGCACGAACGGTGCATGAGGTCATGATTCCTGAAACCTTAACTGTGGCTGAGCTTGCGAAACGCATGTCAGTCAAAGCGGCCGAAGTGATTAAAACCATGATGAAATTAGGTGCGATGGCGACCATTAATCAAGTCATCGATCGTGATACCGCGACGATTGTCGTCGAAGAAATGGGACACGTTGCTCGACAGCTACACGAAGACGTACTCGAGCAAACCTTAGGTCATGCTTTGGATAAAGGGAGTGAGAGTATTGCGCGTGCACCCGTGGTCACCATCATGGGTCATGTAGATCACGGTAAAACCTCTTTATTAGATTATATCCGTCGCGCTAAAGTAGCGGCAGGAGAAGCGGGCGGAATTACTCAACATATTGGTGCTTATCACGTAGATACGCCTAAAGGTGCGGTGACCTTTTTAGATACTCCGGGCCATGCTGCGTTTACAGCGATGCGATCGCGTGGTGCGCAAGTGACCGATATTGTTATTTTAATTGTGGCGGCAGACGATGGGGTGAAGCCACAAACAATAGAGGCGATTCAGCATGCCAAAGCGGCAAAAGTGCCGATGATTGTTGCCGTCAATAAAATGGATAAACCTGGGGTCGATCTTGATAAAATCATGAATGATTTATCTCATCATGAAGTCATCTCTGAGTCTTGGGGGGGCGATACACAATTTGTGCCTATTTCTGCAAAAACAGGGTTGGGTGTGGACACACTGTTAGATGCAATTTTATTGCAAGCAGAAGTATTAGAGCTACGAGCCCCAACTGATGGAACCGCTAAAGGGGTGGTGATTGAATCACGCTTAGATAAAGGGCGTGGACCAGTGGCAACGGTGCTGGTACAAAGTGGTACCTTACACAAGGGTGACATTTTGTTGGCCGGGTTTCAATACGGACGTATTCGAGCCTTGGTGGCCGATAATGGTCAAGTGATTGATGAAGCAATCCCCTCTATTCCTGTAGAAGTATTAGGTCTTTCTGGTGTTCCGCATGCGGGCGATGAAATGATAGTAGTGGCTGATGAAAAAACCGCACGAGAAGTGGCTTTATTCCGTCAAGGCAAATTTAGAGATGTAAAATTGGCACGACGTCAAAAAACCTCTTTAGAGGGTTTTATGGAAAACATGACGAGCGGAGAAACCAAAGCATTGAACGTGGTGTTAAAAGCCGATGTACAAGGATCTTTAGAGGCTATCTCCGATGCTTTAGTGAATGTATCTACGGAAGAAGTCAAAGTGAGCGTGATTGCCAGCGGAGTTGGTGGTATCACTGAGTCGGATGTGCATCTTGCTATTGCATCGCAAGCGCTGATTATCGGATTTAACGTACGAGCCGATGGCGCTGCAAAAAAACTTGCAGAGAGTGAAGGTATTAATCTCCATTATTATAGTGTTATTTACGATATTGTTGATCAAATTAAATCAGTACTCACTGGTTTATTAGCGCCACAATTTAGAGATGAAATTGTGGGGATTGCTGAAGTTCGTGAAGTATTTCGTTCTCCAAAAATTGGGGCAATTGCCGGTTGTATGGTACGAGAAGGTTCTGTAAAACGAAATAATCCTATTCGTGTGTTACGTGATAATATCGTGATATATGAGGGCACCCTAGAGTCTTTACGGCGCTTTAAAGAAGATGCAGCAGAAGTACGCCAAGGCATGGAATGTGGTATTGGTGTTAAAAATTACAATGATGTTAAAACGGGCGATTTAATCGAAGTGTATGAAACTAAAGAAATAAAGCGTGAGGCATGAAACCATCATCTAAACGAAGTGTACGGATAGCAGAATCTATGCAGCGTAAATTATCTCAAATTATCCAGCAGGAAATTCGAGATCCACGTATGCCTAAATTTGTGACTATTTCAGCGGTAAAGCTGTCTCCCGACAAAAGTCATGCAAAAGTGTACTTTACGATTTTAGAAGGAGACGTCGCAGAGGTCACTTATTTATTAAATCATTCTAGCGGGTATCTACGTTCTGTTTTGGCGCGTACCATGGAGTTACGTACCTTACCTCAACTGCACTTTATATATGATGAATCTATTGCTTACGCACGGCATATGAGCCATGTGTTGGGTTCAGTAGATTGTGGGGATGAAGATGCGCCTGCAGCAGATGTTTCTTCTGATGAGTCATGAGGTATGCACGGCATTCTTTTAGTAGATAAACCACTTGGTCTGAGTTCTAATGCAGTACTCCAGCAAGTGAAACGTCTTTTTGCGGCATCTAAAGCAGGGCATACCGGGAGTTTAGACCCCCTAGCGACAGGAATGTTACCCATTTGTCTGGGCGAAGCAACAAAATTTGCGCAATATCTTCTTGATGCGGATAAGGCGTACGAAACTACCGGGCAACTTGGTGTCAAAACAAGCACGGGAGATGCTGAAGGTGAGATAATCGAGGTGTGTGAATCTTTCTCTTTCTCCGAAGTGGAAGTTATCTCCGCAGTCGCGCAATTTCAAGGTGAGATTGTTCAGACCCCTTCTATATATTCAGCCATTAAACATAAAGGAAAACCCTCTTATATCTATGCGCGTCAAGGCAAAGAAGTGCCGCAAAAATCTCGACAAGTGCATATCCATAGCAACATACTCACTGAGTGGAATCAACCCTATTTTTCATTACAAGTACATTGTAGCAAAGGTACGTATATTCGATCTTTAGTAGAAGATATCGGCCGAATTTTGGATTGTGGCGCGCATGTGGTACGCTTACATCGTAAGCATACTGCAGGGTACGAAAACGCGCCAATGTATTCATTAGAACGGTTACGCGAAGCAGGTGAGGAAGAGCGTAAAAGCTGGGTATTACCGATAGAGACCATGGTACGTAATTTCCCTGAACAAATTATTTCGCTTGCAGAGATAAAAACTTTACACTATGGACAAGTCGTACGGAAAGATTTTACTTTGTCTGGGACCGTACGCTTACACACGGAAGAGGGTGTTTTTGTAGGCTTGGGCTCTATTCGAGAGGATGGTTTATATGTTCAGCGTTTGTTGAACTCTATCACGTGTGGAATATAATACAATGATTTTTAAATCCTATAAAATATGGTATCCCTGGGTAATATGGTCTCTCGCTGCGTCATTTTTCTTTTATAAATATTTGGTGCAAGTTTCTCCGAGTGTAATGACCGAAGAGTTAATGCATACTTTTCAAGTGAATGCAGCGGGCCTAGGAAATTTATCTGCATTTTATTTTTATGCTTATTTGTTAATGCAAATTCCAGTGGGTATGATGCTTGATCGCTATAGCCCTCGCATTATCACCGCACTTGCAATTTTGCTGTGTAGTGTGAGCACCCTCGGGTTTGCGCATACCGACCATTTATGGCTGGCGTGCTTAATGCGAGCACTCATGGGCGCTGGAGCTGCGTTTGCTGCGGTGTCTTGTTTTAAATTCGCGTCAATGTGGTTTCCTGCTAAACGATTTGCCTTCATTACGGGTTTATTTATGACTGCGGCGATGCTCGGTGCCGTTGGCGGTCAGATGCCTTTATCTCAACTGGTTCAATCTCTGGGTTGGCGAGAGGCATTGAATGCTATTGGGGTGATTGGCATAATTTTTTCGGTCATCTATTACCTTTTGGTGAGAGATAAGCCCTCTAGCACCTGCGATATGATAAGCCATGAGTGTTCTATTTTTAAGCAATTATGGAATATTGTCACAAATCCTCAAGCGATTATTCTGTCTATTTATAGTGGCTTAGCATTTGCCCCAGTATCTGTTTTTGGTGGGCTGTGGGGCGTGCCGTTTTTAAAAGTAGCCTATCATTTAAGTCGCAACGATGCTGCATTTGCCGTGTCTTGTGTGTTTATAGGTTTTGCGGCCGGAGCGCCTTTTTGGGGTTGGTTATCAGACTATATAGGGCGTCGAAAACCCGTATTATTGTTGGGTACGGCGAGTGCATTGATTTGTTTGTGGGCCGTCGTTGGTTATCACCAATGGTCATATGCCACACTTATTTTACTATTATTTGTGTTTGGTTTTGGTGCCAGTGGTTTTTTTACCTGTTTCGCAATGATTAAAGAAATTTTTTCAATGCTGGTGGTAGCCACCGTGTTGGGCTGGATGAACACCTTTGATGCCCTCTGTGAGGCTTTATATGAGCCTTTAATCGGGGCGGTGATGGATTATACTTGGACAGGCGAGATAGTAGATGGCGTGCGACAATATTCTTTAGAAAATTATTATATCGCATTATCATTGTTAGTGCTGTCGCTAGGAGCCGCACTTGTAATGGTTTTTTTCATTAAAGAAACGTACTGTCAGTCGGTGCGCACCCCCTCATAGGAAAACCTGAGATGCCATTAACACATTTGTTACTAGCAGTTTTAGTGGCTGTTATCTGGGGTATCAATTTTATTTTTCTGCGCATGGGTTTGGACGAAATGTCCCCGCTTCTTTTGTGTGCCACTCGATTTATGTTGGCCAGTATCCCTGCCATTTTTTTTATAAAACCACCCGCGATACCGTTTAGGATAGTGATATGGTACGGCCTTATTATGTTCGCTTTACAGTTTGCTTTACTCTTTATGGGGCTATATGTAGGCATGACGCCAGGTATGGCTTCTTTGGTAATGCAGGTGCAAGTATTTTTTAGTATGATTTTTGCAGCGATAGTTTTGCAAGAACGCTTGAATACACCTCAAATATTAGGGGCATGTACTGCTTTTGTGGGAATTATCATTGTGGCGATGCACTTTGATAAAGATATTTCCGTCTTAGGGTTTGTGTGCGTGTTAGCTGCAGCGGCTACTTGGGGGATGGGGAATCTCATTACAAAAACGATGCATGATATTAATATTGTTTCGTTGATTGTTTGGAGTAGTTTTGTGGCATTTATCCCGATGCTTTTATTTGCAATGTGGTTTGATAGCCCACAGACGATACTGTCTATTTATTATCATTTGTCTTGGCAAGGAATTATTTCTTTAATTTATATTGTGTACTTGTCTACCTGGGTAGGTTATGGTCTATGGAATTGGTTATTGACGCATCATCCGGTGGGTATAGTAGTACCCTTTACTTTTTTAGTCCCTATTGTAGGCATTCTGAGTTCAGTGCTATTCTTAGGTGAGCCTTTTTATGCTTGGAAGTTTATTGCTGGAATGTTTGTGCTGACAGGTTTGTTTATTCATTGGCTGAGTGCGTATTTTACGCCTACCGCTGAGACGTCGTCGGGAGAAAAATTTACAGAGTAGGCTCGACGCTTTGGTCTGACAACTATACCTCCTGACTTTTTCCAGCCAGAGACGGAGTCCGGTAAAATCATTAAAACGATAGAGGCTGATATTGGAAAAATGGCAGTGGCGATGGGGTAGTCACTTACTTCACCCCGGGTGGTTGATGTTTCTCCACGTCCTCTAATGTTTTTTCGAGGAAATTCATCAGTTCTAAGCTTTTTGGGGGTTGATGGAAAAAATCCCAGCGATTACGACGTCTACCCAGAATAGCAATGTTTTCTCCATGTGCTAAGATAGTATGTAGCGATTCTAGACTGGAAGAAGGGGTCAAGATACTTTTTAATATCTGTATCTTAGATAAAATTAAGAATTTTTCCTTCGGGGTTGCGGTTTCTTTACTGAGTTTCTCTAATTTTTTTATATAAGCACGAATTTTTTCAAGAGCTTTCATTAATTTTACTTCAGGAGATTTAACTGCCTGTTTTTCTACATAATGAACATAGAGGTCAAAAGGGTGTATTTCCTGTTTAGAGTCTAGTGTTGCAATGGTTTTTACTAGTGTTGCAATGGTTTTTAATCGGAATAGCTTTTTCTCTAGAGTAAGCGGCTGTATTACTTTATAGAGTGCAGCGAGGTTTTTTTGCGGATTTTTTTTGAAATGAGTAAACACACACTCAAATTGCGCATTTTCATGTGCGTTGATTAATTTGTTGACCTGCATAATAATGTCGGGATCTTTTTGTAAGTCAGGCGATAACTGCTGGAGTGTATAAGGCTGAGAAGATTTTTGCTCTAATATTTGCAAGAGAACGGCTTTGTTAGAAATATACCCAATATTTTTAGGATCTTTCTCCAGAGCCGTTAGACATTTTTGCAATGTTTGCGTATGAGTAGGTAGATCTTTAAAGGGGATCGCTGCGGAATGCTTCGATGTAATTTGCGCAAATACGCTGGCACTGATAGATTTTAGTGCTTGCGAATCATATTTTTTATAAAACTCAAAGATGAAGAGAGGGTCATTTTGTAGAGCAGGCGACAATTGGGTGAGCGTGCAGGATTTTAGCGGTTTACTAGGATGCTCCAAGAGCGACAATACGGTTGCTTTGTTCGTGATATATTGAATATTTTCAGGGGATCGCTGTAGAAGCGCTAAAGAAAAATCGACACTTTTGAAGCGCTCAGGAATATCTGCAATCGCAATTTCATCCTTATATGATGCAAATATTTTTGTAAATAAATCGTCGTTGTTTACTTGTTCTAGAATTTTTTTGTTATATTTTTGGTAAATTTTAAAAATAAAGGCTGGATCTTTTTGGCGAGCCGCAGAAAATATAGATAAGGGGTGAGGGATGAGCATATGTTTAGCTTGCGCAGCAAGTGTATCAAGTAAAATGTCTTCATTTGCAAGGTGTTCCATATAAGGCGCATGTATACGCACAGCCTCTGCAGCAACCTCTGGATCTTGTCCAAGCGCGAGTTTAGAAAACTCAATAGGATTGTTTTTGATGATTTTATGTAGGATAGAGTTTTCGCGCTCTTTGAGGATGCTAAGCAGCGTTTTTTTCTCAATATAGTGTATGTATGGCGAGAAGACCGCAAGCGCCGCTAAGCATACGTCGATATCTTGACCATAGATCGCACCAGAGAATAAAGAGGGCTGATCACTTAATAAGATAGAAATAGAGGATGTAGGCGCTTTTAAAGCACTTAGTAGCGCTTGTTTTCCAACCAGATGAATATTGTTGGCATTCTTTAGGACTGCGGCTTGGACCACTAAAGGTGTATTTTGATAAGTCTCATGTACCTCCTCCAGAGAAATATCGTTGAATACGTGGAGGCAGAGACAAATGTTTGCTGCACTATAGTTGCTCTGGGTTTTGAGCTTGTGTTGCAGGTGGGCACTGTACATAGCAAATAATAGAGATTGTGAATCGTCATCTTGTTGCTGCAGCCTTGCTTGTTCTTCTGCAGAAAGCTTTTCGAAGGGATTGCTCGGAGGTTTTTGAAGGGACTCTAAGAAGCTTAACTCAAAGCACTCCCCCAGATTGAGAACGCTTTTATTGTTTTGAACAATGGATGCGGAGGGGCTTGCTGCATTTACTTTTGAAAAATCTTGTATGGGCGTTAAATTTTTTATTTGTTGTTGTAGGTTTTCGTATAGTTGCTGCAAAAGTGTAAATTTAAGGGGCTGTTGTGCGAGAGCATTTTTATACTCGGAAAGGCTTGTGTGGTAGAAACTGAGTTGTTGTTGGTACTGCTCAATAAAAGGTAATAAAGATTGATCATATTTTTTTTTTTTGTCGGTGTCTGTGAGTGTCGAATAGGCAGCGGAAATATCTGTAAAAAATCTTGCAGCTGCTTCTTTTTCGGGGTGTTTATCAGGGAGATGACTCCATTTATCGGGATGATATTTTAACGCTAGTGTCATATAAGCTTTTTTTATGACTGAGCTAGTCGCATGTTTGGGGACGTTCAAAACCTCATAAAGCGTTGTATGAATAGGCATGGACATATACTCAGAATAGATATATCTTAATTTTATACCATATAAAATATAATTCAACACTGTGGTGATTTTTTTTGTAACAAACTATTTTATAACTCGCATTCAATCATGGTTTGATAAAAATTAGCATTTAACTATTGACAGCTTACGCGTAGCACACTAGAATTCACTCTCTCCAGTCGGGGTTATAGCTCAGCTGGGAGAGCGCTTGCATGGCATGCAAGAGGTCGGCGGTTCGATCCCGCCTAGCTCCAAAATATATGTCCCCATCGTCTAGAGGCCTAGGACATCGCCCTTTCACGGCGGTAACAGGGGTTCGAATCCCCTTGGGGACGCCAGATTTTTAGTTCAAACTTTATCTGGCGTCTTTTTTTAAAAATCCTTAAATTTTGTTTCTTTGTTTCTTTTTCTTTGGAAAAGCATAACAGTCTGCCTTATCATTCCGAACTAAAGACACCTCATCAACTATGTCTCTGAGATTTTTTAACAATCTTTTTACATGGCACTTTGATAAAAAATATCCGTCATCTCTAGCCAGTTTGAGCCGAGAAAAGAACCTAAGATAATTCTGCGAGAGATCCCCTGCAGACAGATCGATCCCAGCGGCAAGGAGATCCCTCGCGGAACTCTCAGAGAATCTAACTTAATTCAAACTGGCTCGGGATAACGTGTTTTTTTAATCAAAGTGCCTCATAGAAAGGTAATTAAAAAATCTCGGAGACATAGTTGATGACGAATATTTTTTATCAAAATGCCATGTAAAAAGATTGTTAAAAACCTTGGAGACATAGGTGATGACGTGTTTTTTTTGAATGTTGCGCAAAAATTAAAGGGTGATTAACAATCTTGAAGACATAATTGATTAGGTGTCTTTATTCGCTCTGAATAATAGAGTGAGGAGTGACAAAAATAACTCAAACTTTACGAGCGCGTACCATATATTCCAAAGAGTCGCTCGTGCATTCGAGAAGCGTACTCGTCGGTCATATTAGCGATATAGTCACAGACTACACGTTGAGCAGAGGCTTCGTCTTTCACCTGAAAATATAATTTTCGATTTTGTAGGTCGAGTAGACTCAGGGGGTTGGCACTAATCGCATCAAACAATTGCATCACAATATTTTGTCCGGCATATTCTGAAATTCTCGCCTCGTGAGAATCAATCACTAAATGGTAAATACTACTTTTCAAGAAGTGTAAGAAGGCTGCTGCGGTCGGAGAAAGCCCGATATTGTAGCGAAAAATTGGGTGTTCAAAGCCTTCGTGTGTCTGATGCAGTTGGGTTTCTGTAATAAAGTAATTGACCAATGCGCCGATGGCTTGTTTGCGAATAGCTGAGTTTTCGGCAAATAGTTGTGAGAACAATGCCTCTGGTAGAGGGGTTTCAGCGCGTAAAGTTTGAAAAGTACTCTCATCAAAGGTTTCGCGAACAATCATTTTTAAATAGATAGCATCTTCTAAATCGTGCACACCATAAGCGATATCATCGGCCACCTCCATAATGGAGCAATCTAAACTACAATAAGCAGATTCCCCGTGTTGCATGGCCTGTGCTGCTTTTTTTAAAGAAAGAAAACGTTGTTTTTCATCGGTTTCGAAGGGCTGTAAGATCCAATCTATTTCAGCTTGTTCAGCATCATAAATACTTTTGGGTGGCCGCCAATCATTAATCTGTAAAGGTTTATCCAGTGGAGTCTGTTGTGCGGCGACGAGCTGACTGCGGAGCATTGGGTATTTTAGGATACCCAATAAGGTTCGACGGGTAAGATCTAAGCCATAAGGCTCATAACTATTTTCAATTTTAGTAACCAAACGTAAGGCCTGAGCGTTGCCTTCGAACCCGCCATGGTTACGCATCATGTAATTTAATGCGACCTCCCCACCATGACCGAATGGAGGGTGTCCGATGTCGTGGAGTAAGCCTATGACTTGAATAAGATCATCTGAAGGCAATATGCCAGAGATATGTTCTGCACGTTGATGTAGATGCAAGTTGTGAATCACACTACGACCAATGGAGGCCACTTCAAGCGAATGGGTTAAACGCGTTCTATGAAAATCGCCGGTATTACTGCCTAGAATTTGTGTTTTTCTTTGTAGGCGACGAAAAGCAGCCGCATGAATGACGCGGGTATAATCGCGCTCATAGGGGTTTCTATGGTCGTATTGTCCCCGAGGATCACTTAAACCAGAACGACGATGTGTCCACATAATAGTACCTTAATGGGTAAGTGTTCGCCGGATAAATTGAGAGACATCTCGTGTTAAATGCTCCGTGGCGATATTAGCGGCAATGGCTCCACCGAGGGGGGAATCTTTAGGGCAGGGCACGCTCTCTTGAAATACCTGTGAAGCGATGAGACGATTTTGACTCATGGATACTAAAGTGATCGAGACAGAAAGTTGTAGGGTGCTGGGTTTTTGTCGAAAATCTTGTTGTAAGGTTAAGAGCGTACTGTCTAAGCGATATTCGCAACTATTCAGTGAGGTGTCAGAGGTGACTGCTCGAAAAATATGACTATCCTGTACACTACGTGTGAGTAAGGGGCTAATCATCTCTGCGGGCGGCATAATCCAAGCATTATGCGCAAAAGGCATGAGCGTGTATGGTTTAGAAATATAGAACATGCTGCTATCGCTGAGGCTAGAGAGCGCTTGTGTTTTGTTGATGTATAGACAAGCATGTTGCGGATGTGCAGATGCAGCACTATGATAGAAAGTAGTAATGGCATAGTGTTGAGTAATAGGGCGTTGCATGGGCGTACAGGAGGCGACACTTAAACCACAAGCAATCAGCATTAATTTCTTGGTCACTTTGTTATTCTCCTGGGCCGGGGGATGGGGGTTGAAGTCCGCGGATAATGACGGAAGGATTATATTTTAAATCTTGAGTGGTTGACTCAAGATTTAAACCAATACGGTTAAAGTGATGCAAGGCTTCATCGACGGTGGGGAGTGTTTCTTCTCGTAGATGTAAACTCATCAGTTGTAGTTGAATGGCGGTTTGGTCGATATGGTGAACAAAAGAAGGAAATGAAGTACTAACATTCGCAAGGTTTTTCAGACTAATATTGAGATTTTTGATACTTTGATCAATATCATTATGATTATTTGCCAGAACACCACTTATTTTTTCTAGATTGAGCAGTGTTTTATGGAGTGCCTCGGTATTCTCTTGACTGAATACTCGTTTAACTTCAAGGCTGACACTATTGACGTTTTCTGATACTTCTTTTAATACGCTATCTAACTGATGAAATAAGGAGGGGCTGCTGGGGATTATTGGGTAAGGATGTCCAGGTAATCGTTTGAGCAATGCCATGTTAGAGGAAGTGGCAGAGAGACCTATCAGAGAGGTTCCGGTAATGCCTTGTGAGATTAAAGTTGCGGTGGTGCTTTGTGTGATAGGTGTATTGGCCTCAATATTTAATATTAAAATAACCTGTTGAGGATTAGCGGTATTCAGTTGTATGCTTTTTACAAAACCTACTTTTACGCCATTAAAACGGACCGGTGCTTCTTCGGATAGACCAGATACGGCCTCATTAAAATAGACGGCATAGGTACGATATGTTTTTTGATCAAAGCCAACAGAAAGCCATAAGGCTGAGGCTAGTAATCCGCTACTGAGAATTAAGACAAGTAAGCCGACGACGGTATAATTTGTTTTTGCTTCCAAACCAGTCTCCGATAGGTGTATTTTGGTAACTGTTCACTGACTTAGATATCGGGTGAGTAGTTACGTATTTTATATAATCTCAGCAGTATTTTTAAAATAATCCACAATTAACGGATGGGGATTTTGTCGAACAGTGTGAAAATCACCATCGGCTAAAACGCGCCCTTCTCCTAAAAAAATGATTTTATCGGCCGTGCGCTCCAACGAATGGATATCATGGCTAATCATTACTATAGTAAGTCCTAATGCGTCCCGAAGAAAGAGGATTAACTCATCAAATTGTCGCGCACTATGGGGATCTAGTCCAGTGGTCGGCTCATCTAAAAAAAGTAATTCAGGATCCATCGCAATTGCACGGGCAGCAGCGGCACGGCGTTGCATGCCGCCACTGAGTTCCGAAGGGAGTTTATCGGCAGCATGGGTAGGTAATCCGACTAATCCTAATTTTAACATCCCTAAAGCTTGTAAAAAATGGGGCGGTAAACGAGTGGATTCTTGTAAAGGAAACATAATATTATCCAGAACACTCATACCCGAAAATAGGGCGCTATGCTGAAATAACATGCCCCAGCGTTTGCGTAAAAGATTGGCTTCTCTAGGATTAAGGGCCGTGACCTCTTGTCCAAATACTTCTACGCTGCCTTCTGTGGGTGTGAGGAGCATCAATATATTACGTAATATAGTCGTTTTGCCACTGCCGCTACCGCCAATAATGGCGACAATCTCACCTTGGTTGACGGTTAAGTTGACGTCTTTATGTACCCATTGGTTGCCCAAGAAATTTTTTAAGCCTTGAATTTGGATGATGGCTTGGGGCATATTATATTCCCATCCAGCTATATATAATGGAGTAGAGTGCATCGGCGACGATAATTAAAAAGAGCGCCTGAACGACGCTTTTAGTGGTTTGTGTCCCTACACTGTCCGCGTTTGCTTGCACTCTAAATCCTTGAAAGCAACCAACTAAAGCGATAATAATCGCAAATGTCGGTGCTTTATAGAGTCCTAACATCAGTTGTTTTAGACCCACTGATTCTTTTAAACGCGCAAGAAAATCGATATATCCGACATTTAGCATGGTTTTTGACATGCACATGGCGCCTATTAAACCAAAGAAGTCAGCCCAAAAAATAAGCAATGGAAAGATAAGTAGCAAACCAAACATTTTGGGCATGACGAGTAACTCTATGGGCGAGAGCCCCATAGTTCGTATGGCATCCACTTCTTCATTCACGACCATACTACCAATTTGTGCGGTAAAAGCAGAGCTGGTACGCCCTGCAACAATAATGGCGGTAATCAAAGGGCCAAATTCACGAAAAATAGCCATTCCGGATAAAAAGGCGATAAAGATATTGGCGCCGTAAGTTTGTAGTTGTAAGCCCATTTGGTAGGCGAGAACGACGCCGATTAGAAAAGCAAGTAGACCCACGATGGGCAGTGCGTTGATTCCCGCATGTTGCATATTAGAGGCAATACTGGGCCACTGAAAACGTCGCCATTCACTTAACGCCTCAAAAAATTTTGCAGAGAGATCGCCGAGGAGTACGATAAAATCGTCTGATTGTCTTGCTTTTGCGCAACTCTCTTCACCTAGTTGTGCCAAAAGATTCGGCTTTATAACCGGAGGAATAACGTAGTTAATATATTTTTTTTGTTTTTCAACTAAGTTAAATAATTCTTGTTGCGTAGAGTTGAAGCCGATGATTTGAGTGGCGTCAGCAAAATTAGATTTTAGCTGTAGGATAGCAAGTGCGCCAGCGGTATCTAAATGTTGCACATCACTAACATCGATAGAAACCAGCTCTGTATGATCTGAAAGCTCAGAGAGTTGAGGAAGAATTGTATCTAGTTGTATCGTTACCCAAGAACCAACACAACGAAAAAGGTTTTGATCCTTGTCAAATTGAAAAGCGGCAGGTATCAGCGCGTTAGTCATCGGTCTCTATACTAAAAGAAGAGCCACAACCACAGGTTGTTTTGGCATTAGGATTACGAATAACGAACTGTTCTCCTTGAATATTACAAACGTAATCGATTTCTGCTTTTTCAAGGAAAGGATAACTTAAAGCACCGACCAACAGTTTCATTTTGGTTTTTCCATCGGAGCAGTATTGTTCAATGATAGTATCATCTTCTTCAATATGAGAATCAAATTTAAAGGCATATTGAAAACCAGAGCATCCTCCACCCTGAATATAAACGCGTAGATTTAGATTGGGCTTGCCTTCTTCTCGTATCAGTTCGGCGGCTTTATCGGCTGCGGCTACTGAAAAATAAATTCCGTCATTGGGCGCAATGATAGAAAGGTTCTCATTGGAATGAACAGTAGAATTATCCATGCGTTATACACCTAAAATGACGACTACCAATAGTATACCGATGCTTGCAGCATCAAGCAATGATCGTATGAGAGTATACTCAAAACGCGGCAATACCGGTCAAATGTTTCCCAATAATCAGGGTGTGTATATTGTCGGTCCCCTCGTAAGTAAAAACCGACTCTAGATTGAGCATATGGCGGATCACTTGATACTCCAAACTAATGCCATTGGCGCCTAAGAGATTACGACATTTTCGGCTAATGTCTAAGGCCGTTTTCACCGATTCCCGTTTACTAATAGAAACCATAACGGGGCTGACACGGTTTTCTTGCTGTAGACGTGCTAATTGTCGATTGAGGCACTGTGCCTTCAGAAGGTCGGCGTACATATCGCTTAAGTCTTTTTGAATTAATTGGCAGCTGCTGAGAGGCTTATTGAATTGTTGTCGTTGTTGCAAATAGGCCAAGGTTACATCAAAACACTGCATTGCCGCACCTAGTGCCCCCCAAGCAATGCCAAGACGAGCCTGTTGTAAGCAAGCCAGTGCAGTAGATAGGCCTTTTTGAGTGCCAGGGAGCAGGTTCTCGTCAGGGATAAAAACATCGCTCAGTGAGAGTTCCCCGGTAGGCGAGGCTCGTAAAGACATTTTATGTTTAATGCTAAGGCGTGAAAATCCGGGTCGATCTTTTTCGACGAGAAATGCACGGATGCCCTCATCGGTATGTGCCCATACAATCGCAATGTCGGCAATGGGGGCATTGGTGATCCACATTTTACTGCCCTGTAGACGATATCCACCGGTTACTTTTTTTGCCACGGTTTTCATGCTGGCAGGATCTGAGCCGGCATTTGGCTCGGTTAAACCGAAACAGCCGATAATTTCTCCTTTTGCCATTTTAGGCAGAAAGTGCTGTTTTTGTGCTTCGGTACCAAAACGAAAAATGGGGTACATGCAGAGAGAACTTTGTACTGAAACTAAGCTGCGTAACGCGCTATCGCCTTTTTCTAATTCTTGGCAAACTAAACCGTAAGCAGTATAGCTGGCAAGGGAGCCGCCATAGGCTTCGGGAAGCGTTAAACCAAAAAGACCTAAGGTAGCACAGTCGTTGATCCACTGTGTGGGAAAATGTTGTTGTTCAAAGGCATCTGCAATACGGGGAAGGACGCTGCGGGTCACAAATTCGCTGACAGTATCGCGTAAGATTTTTTCATCATCTTGTAAGCTATCGTCTAGATAAAGTAGATCATCCATGGTGTATAAGTTCCTTAAAAAAACATTACCCACTAGCTTTTCGGGAATATCTCATCGATAATGTGCACTTATAAATGAATGATGTAAAGGATCTAAGTGATGATTTCTACAGAAATATATAGTTTTGTGTTGTTGCATTGGGAGCGCTTTGCGCTCTTAGCGGTATTACTACTCGTGATTTTAGCAGTAGAACTACGCGCTAAACGCAATAAGGGTTTAACTCCTTTAGAAGTAGTACAAGCCATTAACCACGCACAAGCCTTGGTTCTTGATGTACGTGATAAAGAAGCTTTTGATAAAGGGCATATTGTGGGATCACGGCATCATATGCCTGAAAGTTTATCCAAAGATGTTTTGCAGAAATACAAGAAAAAAAATATCATCTTGGTATGTCAACAAGGGAATGTTTCTTCGCGTGTTGCTGCAGATTTACGTAAGTCGGGTTTGGAAAATGTAAGCGTATTGCAAGGTGGCATTCAAGCTTGGCAAGCGGCAGAGTTACCTTTGGGTAAGGGTTAATTTTTAAATTTATAGGGAAACACATAATGAGCGATATAGAAAACATGGCAACTGATGCAAACAATGCAGCGGAAGTACAATTTTTAATTCAAAGAGTGTATGTAAAAGATCTTTCTTTCGAAGCACCAGGAGCTCCAGCGGTTTTCCAAGAAGCTTGGCAGCCAGAGCTGGCTATCGACGTACACACGGCTTATAGTGAATTACATGCAGGGGTATATGAAGTAGTATTAAGCTTAACCGTCACCGTGAAAAACGAGAAAAAAGTTGCTTTTTTAGTCGAGATCAAACAAGCGGGTATTTTTACTATTCAAGGCTCTTCCAGTGAGCAACTCGATCACCTGCTCTATAGTTTCTGCCCGACGATTTTATTTCCCTACGCGCGTGAAGCAGTAGGCTCGCAAGTAACCCATGGTAGCTTTCCACAATTAGTATTGGCGCCGATTAATTTTGATATGTTATATCTCCAAAGAAAACAGCAACAAGCGGCGGAACTCCCTATGTCTGAAACCACCACGATAAACTAGTCATGGCGACTTCTATTGCAGTGTTAGGTGCGGGTTCTTGGGGAACGGCGGTCGCTATACATTTGGCCCGCTCCGGAAATACCGTGACTTTATGGGCGAGAGATCCCGCGCATTATGCCGCCATGCAAAGTGCGCGTTGTAATGCGCGGTATTTACCCGATGTCCCCTTTCCGGAAACCCTGCGCCTTTCTTGCAATATAGAAGAAAGCTTGCAGATGGATGAGATTTGTATTGCGGTACCTTCTCATGCCTTTGAAGCGGTGTTGGCAAAAATCCCGAAAGGTCGACCAGGATTAATGTGGTTGACCAAGGGCCTACAGTTGGGCACGAATGATCCTTTTAGTGTCTTGTTGAGTAAACGCTGGGGAAGTCAATTTCCGATGGCTATGTTGTCGGGTCCCTCTTTTGCACGTGAAGTCGGATTAGGATTACCAACCGCAGTAGTATTGGCATCGAATGCGCCCGACTACCAACAGCATTGGCATCGATATTTACATCATGGTAATTTTAGAGTGTATCTCAGTGCTGATCTCTTGGGCGTTGAGATGGCGGGTGCGGTGAAGAACGTCATTGCCATTGCTTGTGGGGTTAGTGATGGGATGGGGTATGGTGCTAATGCTCGTGCTGCGCTCATTACGCGGGGATTGGCTGAAATGATCCGCTTGGGTTGTGCGGTGGGTGCTGAAGAAGCCACTTTTTCAGGTTTGGCTGGTGTTGGTGACTTAGTCTTGACCTGTACCGATAATCAATCACGTAATCGTCGATTTGGTATGTTGATAGGGCAAGGGTTGATTGTCAAGGACGCCTTGCAGCAAATTGGCCAGGTCGTGGAAGGGTGTGGAAATGTTCAACAAGTCTGTGCATTGGCGTTACAGCATCAAATAGAAATGCCGATTTGCAAAGCAGTTGATGCATTGGTGCAAGGCCGTTGGAGCTGTGAAGATGCTTTAAAGCAGTTAATGCAGCGGGCGATTAATTAGGCTTGTTAATGGCGCTATTCACCTGGATGCAAGCAATCCTCGATCGATACCAGCAGCGACGCTGGTATCGCGCGTTACACATTCCACAACATCTGTGT
>JAUYSE010000140.1 GCA_030696465.1 Legionellaceae bacterium | reverse complement strand
CTGATGAATAGATTATAGAGAGAAACGAACAAGGTAATCGTTGCCATAATATAATTGGTTTCACCGCCATGAATAATTTCACTGGTTTGAAATAAAATCATGCCAGAAGCGACCAACATAAATACGCAAGAAACCATGAGTTGTAAGAAGGGCATTTGAAAGAAAATCCCTGCTAACATAGCAAGAACACCTACCATGCTTGCAACAAAGAGGAAGCCTTGCAAAAATCCAAAATCTTTACGAGAGATTAATGCGTATGCAGAAAGACTGAAGAAAATAAGTCCAGTGCCACCTAAAGCGGTTGCAATTAATTGTGGACCATTTGAGAAGTTTGCAATATAGAGATTTAAAATAGGGCCAAGGCTGTATCCTAAAAACCCAGTGAATGCAAAAACGCTGAGTAAACCAAGAGGGCTATTACGTAATGAAGAGGTCAAAAACATTAAACCATAGACCCCTACAATTAATAATAAAGGGTTCATTGGTTGCGCGTTAATACTCATGGCGACAAATGCCATTAATGCGCTAAACATAAAAGAGACACCTAATAATAAATAAGTGTTTCTCAAGACTTGATTCATTCTAAGAATGGAATCATTACTGCTAGCATAAGCTGAAAGCGGGCTTCTGTTCATGAGGTGCTCCAAAGATCTGTTAAGTTAATAGTATATATACATTCTCTATTTTTATAAATGGGTATAAAATACGATAATTCAAGTTTTTGGATTTATCTTAAGGAGAAGCGGATGACCGCTGTGCTTGATTTAGCTAAACAGATTTTGTTTCAACCCACTGCCCTCGATGAATCTAGCATTATGGCGGTTGTACATGCGTTACAAAAAAAATCGATTGATGATGCTGATTTATATTTTCAAAATACTTTGTATGAATCTTGGTATTTAGAGGATAGCCAGGTTAAATCAGGTAATTTTTCAGTCGATCGTGGCGTCGGGATTCGTGCAGTGAGTGGTGAAAAAACCGGATATTCTTATTCAGATGATCTGATTTTACCGGCGATGCAAAGAGCGGCAGAGGCGGCACGTTCCATTGCATTGACGGGGCAGGGGAGTATCTATCCCGTGCCGAAACGATCGGTGATTGTTCCTCGATATGCAGCGTTAAATCCCTTAGATACTTTTAGTAAGCAAGAAAAAATTGCTTTATTGCATAGTATCGATACAGAAGCGCGTAAGATGGATCCGCGCGTGATTCAAGTGCAAGCGAGTTTAAATGCAGTATATGAAATTATTTTGATTGTGGGCATGAATGGAGAGTTTATGCCGGATATTCGACCACTTATCAGTGTTCATATAACGGTGATTGTCGAAGATGCGCAGGGCCGGCGTGAATCAGGACGTTCTGGTGGCGGGGGTCGATATAGTTATACAGAATTGGTCAAAGAAGAAAAAATACAGAACTTTACACGCGCTGCAGTGCGAGAAGCGTTAATTCAATTAGAGGCGCAAGCTGCACCTGCTGGCAGTATGCCGGTTGTTCTAGGGCCAGGCTGGCCAGGGGTGCTTTTGCATGAGGCGGTTGGGCACGGTTTGGAGGGCGACTTCAATCGTCGAGGCTTGTCTGCTTTTTCAGGTCAAATGGGAAAACGAGTAGCTGCTCCTGGCGTCACGGTAGTAGATGATGGCACTTTGATGCATCGAAGAGGCTCGCTGACTATTGATGACGAAGGAACACCATCCCAATGCACGACTTTGATAGAGGATGGCATACTCGTCAATTATATGCATGACCGGCTCAATGCAAAATTGATGAAGATGCAATCGACAGGCAATTGCAGACGCGAGTCTTATACAAGTGTACCCATGCCACGTATGACTAACACTTATATGCGACCTGGTAACCATCTGCCAGAAGAAATTATTCGTTCTGTTTCTAAAGGGTTATATGCGGTGAATTTTTCTGGCGGTCAAGTGGATATCACGTCGGGACAGTTTGTTTTTACTGTGAGTGAAGCTTACTTGATTGAAAATGGGAAAGTGACTAAACCTGTAAAAGGAGCCACGCTCATTGGCAATGGTCCTGAGGTGATGCAAAAAATTAGTATGATTGGAAACGATCTGGCGCTGGATCCAGGGATTGGCGTGTGTGGTAAAGATGGCCAGTCGGTCCCAGTGGGCGTCGGTCAACCTACCATTAAAATTGATAATTTAACCGTAGGTGGGACGCATGCGTCATAGGTTGGGCCTTGGCCCAATATAACTGCAGTTAAGGTATTCACAAATGAGAACAATGAACGATCTTCCCGAAATCACGCTTCGCAGTGTCTTGTTAGCGATAGTGTTAACGTTATTACTGGCGGTATCTAATGCCTATTTAGCGTTGAAATTAGGAATTTTAACTTCAGCGTCTATTCCTGCCGCTATTTTATCGATGGGTATTTTACGATTTTTTCGCAATCCCAGTATTTTAGAACACAACGGGGTACAGACGGCAGCTTCTGCAGGAGAAGCGATTGCAGGGGGGGTGGCCTATACCATTCCGGCATTGGTGATTATCGGATATTGGCAGCATTTTGATTATTGGGTGAATGTGAGTATTGCCTTATTGGGCGGCGTTCTTGGGGTGTTATTTTCTATTCCCTTACGTCGTGTGTTGGTGCATGAACCGAGTTTACAATTTCCGGAAGGAAGGGCCATCGCAGAGATTTTACTTGCGCCGCAGAGAAGTAATGCCTCTTCCGATATGATGTGGGGTGGTTTTGCAGGCGCGGTCATACAGTTTTTTCAAAGTGGGTTGCAGTGGATCGTGAGTAGTATCAGTATTCCGTTTAGTACCTCAGGTATGTTATGGATGCTGCAGTTGGGGTTTTCTCCCGCCATGTTTGGCGCCGGATATTTGTTGGGTGCTGAAATGGCACTGAGTATTTTTATGGGTGCTTTTTTTGGGTATATTATATTTTATCCACTGATTAGTGCATTTTACCCATATTGGCAGCATCTCCCTTCTCTGAATGAGGCGCATCAATGGTTGTGGTCTGAAAAATTACGCTACGTAGGAATCGGCGCAATGTTGCTCGCGGGGAGCATTTCTTTTCTACAATTCGCTCAACCACTCCTAATGAATATTCGACGATTTTCTTTTCGTTCTGCGGCAACCATTCAAGCGCTTCCCCGTACAGAACGAGATATCCCCTGGGTATTTTTATGTGCAGGAATTATCGGTTGTTCGATTTTATTGTGGATTCTTTTTGCTCAAATATTCCCCAGTATTGATGGCAGTTTTTCTATAGCACAGCGTTGTTTGCTGATTAGTTGTGCATGGGCTTATGTTTTAGTCGTGGGATTTGTATTCTCGGTAATTTGTGGATATTTATCTGCCATGGTCGGCGTCAGTGCAAGCCCAGGATCGGCGGTGATTATTGCAGGTATGTTATTTGCTGCATGGATGATAGACGGCTTATTGCAACATGGGTTTGGACTCTCCGAGACTTCACAAACGGTGTTTCATATGGCAAGTGCAATTACTATTATTATGGGCAGTATTGTCACTGGGATTGCGGCTATTGCGAATGATAATACCCAAGATTTAAAAGTAGGCCATTTGGTGGGGGCGACCCCTTGGCGCCAAGAATTAATGTTACTTTTGGGCGTATTGGTTTCTTCATTGGTGATCCCTTATGTGATGGAAATTTTATTCCAAAAATATGGGCTTGCAGGAGTAGTGCCGCAAGCGGGAATGGATATTAGCCATACTTTGCCGGCACCTACGGCAGCATTGATGGCGACCATTACCGATGCGGTGTTTCATCATACTTTACCATGGGTGATGATGGGGGTCGGCTTCCTCCTTATATTGAGCCTCTGGGGATTAAAAATTTTTTTATATCGTCGCATGCATCTCAATATTTCTTTATTAGGGGTTGCGATAGGGCTGTATTTACCATTAAGCACCTCTGTGCCTTTGTTAGTTGGGGGCGGGATCTCTTGGTGTGTGTATCGGAAATTTCAAATGGCATCGTCTCGTGAAGCACATTCGTCTTTTCAACAACGTGGCACTTTATTAGCGTGTGGACTCATTGTCGGTGCGGCATTAATGGATGTATTACTCGCGTTGCGCTATTAAACATAAAGGAATTCTCGCCTTATAATGTTAGGGGTACCAAGGCGTATCGGATAAAAGGCTTTCGAAACACGCATAAAGTCATCCTGACGCTCTCACGGCGCGTCCTTGCGCCGTGAAGGTTTACGAAAGCCTTTTATCCGATACGCCTTGTTGGCAGAGTTTTGAGGTTAGGCAGGAATGGCTGTTGTTTATTAGCCGTTTTAGGAGTAGGAGAGCGTTGTTATTAACCGTATGAAAAAAAAACAGGTATATTGTTTAATGGGACCGACTGCTTCTGGAAAAACAGAAGTGGCGTTAGCCTTGGCGCAACATTTTCCAATAGATATTATTAGTGTCGACTCGGTGATGGTCTATAAAGGAATGGATATTGGCACGGCAAAACCGACTCCAGCAGAATTACAACAAGCACCTCATCATTTAATAGATATTCGTTTTCCTTTTGAAGCCTATTCCGCAGCGGATTTTGTGGCGGATGCGCGTTATTGGATCGAGCAAGCCTTTGCGGCACAGCGTATTCCTTTTTTGGTTGGCGGGACGATGCTGTATTTCCGGGCTTTATGCTTTGGATTATCTTCTTTACCGAGTAGTGATCCAGTTCTACGGGCGCGTTTGTCGGCACAACTAGAGGCGGAAGGCTTAGCGTCTCTGTATGCGCAGTTGCAACAGGTAGATCCCGTAGCAAGTGGGCAAATTAAACCAATGGATACACAACGTATTTTACGCGCTTTGGAAGTATATCAATTGACGGGGCAACCCTTGTCTTCTTTATGGGGCGCGGTTGTACCGGTGAACGACTGGGAATATGTTCCGATTCGTTTAATCCCTAGTAATAGGGCATGGTTACATCAGCGAATAACACAGCGTTTTGCGCAGATGTTAGCACAGGGTTTTTTAGAAGAAGTTCGACATTTACAGCAAGATCCGCGTCTGACAGAAGATTTACCTGCAATGCGGGCGGTGGGGTATAGACAAGCGATAGCGTATTTAAAGGGAGAAACTTCTTCTTTAAGCTGGCCAGAAACAGGGATTGCTGCGACTCGGCAGTTAGCAAAGAGACAAATAACGTGGTTACGACATTGGCCAGAAGGGGTTATTTTAGATCCTTGTCAGGGACCCGTATTGGAAGATATACTGCGCACAGTCATAATTTGATATTTGTAACTCATGTTACGCACTCACCGGTTTAGCTTTAAGTAGAAGCCTACGTCCTGCGGCTTGTCCGCAGGATCCAGGGATACGAAGACCATCAGTCTCCGAATAGCTGGATACCGCG
>JAUYSE010000121.1 GCA_030696465.1 Legionellaceae bacterium | reverse complement strand
AACTTGTGTAGAAGATTCAGCTTAATACCCGGGACAACAACTGAGGTAATAAGCTCCCGCAGATAATTAAAATAAATAATTAATCGCTATTCCACCAGCGGCGAAGAAACTATTCGTAGAAACAGCGGCTCCACCAAAATTTTCATATTGATACTGATAAGGCTCAATCCAGCCGCTTAACATAAAGTGATACGTCAGCATTTGCTCCAAAGAAACATAGGGACCAATTGCATAATCTGAATGAATACTTACACCATTCACTTTACCAAAGGTTCCTAACGTATTAATACCGTAAGCAAAAAAAGTTTGCTCTCCAATTTGTTTTCTTAATCCACCAAAAATAACAGAGGTGAGAGTCTGAGTTGGATATTGGGCGTTGTTAAAGCTACCGGATAAAGTCAAACCCAATTCAGTGTTTGGTGCATAATTAACAATGCCAATTCCGAGATTGCCATCCGTTGCAAGCGCTCCTTGTACCGCGATGCGGTTTGTATTCGGCGCAGTTGTTTCATTAGCCGCAGCAAAGGAGCATAAACTTAAGAGTGTAACTGATAATAAAACAAGACTTCGCATACCGATGATTCCCATCTCAAATAAAAAGAGACGTATATTGACGGAAAAAGATAGGTTTGTCAGCTGTTTTTAATACTAACAAACACTATCAACACTCTCTTTTTAGGAACTTAAGATCGTTTTAAGCCAAGCCTTTGCTTCCGGACTCACCTTATTATCATTTAAAGCCATTTCATAAATGACTTTTTTACGTGAAGTTTCTTCGCCATACATATCATCCAGCGCTTCATTCCAAAGTGCTAACACGGTAGAAGAAGGGCTTTTTCCAACTTTCGCAAGAATACTGTAAATTCGGTCATTCCAATAAGCATCTAACGCTTTTTCTAACCATGCCATGATTTCTGGAGTTAAGCCAATGTCATCAAGACCTTTACCTTCTCCAAAACCTTTTTCCCATTTTTTGGTTCTGAGATGTGCATATTTTTTACCGTAGAGTCCATTAACCCGTTCCATGTACTTCTTACCTAATTGAATACCTATCGCTGAGCTCGGATCTTGATTTTGGCTCTGCTTTATCTCATCCAAGAGTTGGTTCCATTCTTTTTGAAATGCTGCTTTTTGCTCAGGCGTTTTATTGGCTTTCATTTCTTTTTCAAACTCAACATATTGTTTTAATTCATCTGGCGTAAATATTTCTTTAACCCAGCTATGTTCAAGATGTTCTGTCATTTTATATACCTCTATTAATTGTATAATGGTTTTCCAAGGAATGGATTTATGGTCATCAACAGCATCAATAATGCCTCTTAAGGTTTTGGCCCCCTCAAGTAAAGCGCTTGCTTTTTGCTCTAACAACTGTGCTTGGCTGTTAAAATGCTTGAGCGCACTACTTTCTTCAGAGAGTAAGGTTTTGATTTGTGATAACTCAAAACCGAAAAACTTTAACGCAATAATCTGCTGTAATTTCAATAAATCCTTTTCAGAGTAAACACGATATCCATTGGTGAGTCGTAATGACGGCTTGAGTAATTGAATACGATCATAATGATGCAGGGTTTGCACTGAAATCCCAGTTACTTTACTTAAGTCTTTTACGAACCATTGAGTCATTGTGTTCCCTCCTTGAATACAAAGGTAAGGTATATAGTAAGAATAGGGTCAAGCGTTTTTTAATATATTATTAATAAACTTAATTATGTTTACTTATTTCAACGCCAAGGGGTCTTAAAATATCATAGCTTGTAATAATAGCCCACCACGAGCGGTATTGGAAATTCTGCAAGAAATTTCCTGCAGACAGAGCGATCCAGCGGCAAGGGGATCCATCGCGGAATTTGCAGAGAATTTAACTTCATTAAAACCGGCTCTGGATGACGTTTTTTTAATCAAAGTGACACATAGAAAGGTAATTAAAAAATCGCGGAGACATAGTTGATGACAGTTTTGCGTGCGTAAGGTCAGTAATTAAGTATTTTGATAAGCACTTTACATCTATACTGAAGATATCGTAACGTTTGTCTTAATGATAAAACGCGATAGCGTTAAAGGAGGATAATATCAATGAAATTTACTTATCATATTAAAGGGATGCATTGTGATTCTTGTATTGAAAAAATTCAGTCATCACTCTCATCGCATGTGAAGGTCATTGAGGTAACGCTTAATCCGCCGATGCTCCAGATAGAAGCTATAAAAGCCCCCTTACTCGATGAGCTTAATACATACGTATCAGCCGCTGGAAATTATCAGTTACAGGCGATTACAGATAGTAAGGTAGATCCACAAGTGCTTAGTATAACGGAGGAAGCCCCTAAGGGCATATCCGCATATTACCCCATATTCTTAATTGCAATTTATATTTTGGGCATCTCCGCTCTTAACAATGTTCATTGGCAGGGCATAAACTGGCACGGTTGGATGAATCAATTTATGGCAGGTTTTTTCTTGGTTTTTTCTGCTTTTAAATTATTGGATATAAAGGGTTTTGCCAATGGTTATGCTACTTACGATTTATTGGCTCGTCGATGGTACGGATATGGTTTTATTTATCCCTTCTTAGAATTAAGTCTGGGCATCTTATATTTAACGAATTGGCTTCCAGTGGGCACGCAGCTATTGACCATTTTAATCATGGGCTTTTCAAGTATTGGCGTCATTAACAGTTTATTAAAAAAACAAAAAATATATTGCGCTTGTTTAGGCACGATACTGAGAGTTCCTCTTTCCAGCATCACGCTAGTAGAGGATCTCAGTATGGTAATTCTAGCAGTGCTGACGCTGATAGCTCGATAAAAGGAGCCAAGCAGTCAATTAGAGCAGGAGTAAAATCCAGCTGACCCGCGACCCTTCAAAGAATATCCGAGCCGCGACCATGAGGGAGCGGAGAAGTTTAATGTCTCAAAATGCTCTGCTCCCTCACGGTTCGCGGCTCGGATAGATCGTGCTAATTTTATATATAATACCCGGGTTCCCTGCTTATCATTATTATTTTTGTAAACTGGCCGGCAAAAATTTAAATGGCTCGGCTGGTTTCAATTGAGCACTCACTTCTCCTGCATAGATGGTCCCATTTTCAACCGGTAGTTTTAGTACAGGGGACTTGGGCTCAAAATGAAGTTTACTAAAATCAACCCAAAAAGTATTAGGATAAGTGGATGAGTCAAAGTAATAAACAAGATTTTTTTGATCACTTATGGTGCGCCAAAGCGTTGAAGCAATATTCGGTTCTTTGGGGGTTGTAATGCCAAGCGGTACGCTGACTGAGCGGATAACGCCTAAAACACTAGCAACCGATTGATGATCATAAGATTGTCCAGGAACTCCCTGAATATAATTTTTACTGATCTCGCTGGGAATTGCATGAATTAGAAAAGAGGCCCGAGCAAAACGATCGGCCGCTCGGCTAGTACCTGGTAAGAATACAGTGCCACCAATGTTTTCCCAATAGTCATTTAAAGCCAATTGTTTATCATACTGAGGGGAGTTAGTCATCACTTGAAATTGCTTACCATGATGGACCACCAGCTGCCCGTTAATATATTCAAAAATAGCGGAATCACCTGTTGCGTCAGATAATGCCAAATGCACCTGACTGGCTGTTCCATTGGGTAAGTTTGGGGCAATAATATAAAATGGCTTTTGAGACATCGCCTTAACCGCTTCATTGACCGATGAAAAATTATCTAAAGCATACTGTCCCCAAAGACTCACAGACAAAGGGGGATGATCTTTTGGTGCTTGACCATAATCAGATTCAGCCAAGTACAATAAATTCATGACTAAGCCTTTCTCGTTCATCCCATCCGCAGTGGCAAGATCATAGACCGAAACCACTACACTGCCATATTTAGAGATCCATTGGGGGGAAGTTGGTCCTGCTAATCCCTGGCGCTGGATACCGCGTGGAAATACCCACATGGAAGAATGCATATTTTCTTCCCAATCCATGGAGCGACCTGTCATCACTAGATTATCGGAGCCAAGATATACCGCACGTGTACAAGCCTCAATGGGTTGAATGGCCGAAAAAAATAAGGTGGCACCAATCAATACAGCAGGTATTTTGTTGGATAAACGATATCGCATAATCAGTCCTTATGATGTATTTGAAAAGCATTTCAAGTAGAAGTGCTAATAGGATCTTTGTTGGGATCACTCATGGTAATATTGATGGAAAGACTCCGTCTTAAAAAACACAGTAGCAGGATATAGCTGCGTTGTCACGCCATAGCCGCAATAGGTAGGGTAAGGGAGCGTTATTTTATATTTACCATGGTTGGATTAGAATGCTGAGGTAAGTTATTATCTATATACCGTACGATCGTTTTACATAGCACTCTAGTAAAAAAACCAAAAAGTGTGATAAAAATGTTTCCATTTTATATTATTGATCTTTCTCATCCCTTAGATTCCACTTGTCCTACATGGGAGGGCGACTGCGGTTTTTCAAAAACTATTGTACTGGATTATGCTGAATGCACGAGCAATACAGTGTTCAGAGTACAATCCATAAAAATGCACGCAGGCGTCGGAACCCATATCGATGCGCCAGCGCATTGTATTCAGGGCGGGCAGACAGCCGAAGCCTTAGATCTTAATCGATTAGCCGCACCTTGTGTGGTAATTGATGTTGCCAAAAAGGCGCATGCGTATTATTTATTAATGCCTGAAGATATTCTTGCACATGAGAAAAAATACGGAAAAATAGGCCCAAATCATTTTGTGTTGATTTACACGGGATGGAGCCAACATTGGCATACGCCTGAAAAATATCGCAATCAGTTACAATTCCCCTCTGTATCTTTAGAGGCGGCTCTTCTGTTGTTGGAAAGAAAAATAGTAGGACTCGGTATAGATACCTTATCTCCTGATACCCCGATGAGTGAATATCCCGTGCATCAAGCCATTCTTGGTGCAGGATTATATTTGGTTGAAAATATTGCGAACGCACATTTATTGCCGATAATAGGTGCATTTAGCTTAGCATTACCGTTGCCAATACAAGGCGGGACAGAATCTCCGATGCGATTTGTTGGTTTGGTTGCCCCTTAAAATGTCAACAGCTCCTAGCTTAATTATCCATTTAACATTAAGCTGTAGAAATACTCAGGAGAAATTTTACTGTGAAAGAGGTGATTATGGGAAAAAAGACTACTTTGACTTTTTCGATATTAGCCATTTTGGTAACAGCAAGCCATGCTGAGACAAGAAAACCAGGTATCGTAAGCTTTAATGTATCCCGTTCTCCAGTGACGAATGCTCCCGCGCAACCGGTTACATTGTATGGATGCAATAATACCGTCGTCAATACTCATGTATCTTGGAATTCAGAAAACCAAGTATTAGGCAACGTCCCTTACGGCAACTATACATCTGATACTGGAAAGCCCTACTATATTGCGAAGTATTATATTGCATCACCAGAGGTTTTTAGAAACGCGCCAGGGAATCAAAACCCTTATCTTGGTTTGGTGATTCCAGATCGCTTCACTTTTTACGGAGAGCGTCCTGCACAAATCATCCATTTGAATTACCAACTGTTTAATCCTACTTATTTGGCTGAAATACCTACTGATTTTAATTATATGTACGATGGAAAATCTTGTAACAGCCAGAAGGTCAATTTAATTCCCATTAATACACAATGTAAAGACCTTCCATGGCGAAATGGGGCATTGGGCGGAGCAGGTATTGGTCTACTGAGCAATAAACCAAGCAGTACCGCCTTCCTTCCTATGCTTAAAAAAAATAAAGATCCATTGCAGTGTACAACCACTATTCTTGACGACATCATATTAGATTTTGAAGTGTTTTTTGCCTCTAAAGAAGGAAAAACCAAAAGTATTAACTTAACAGAGTTGTATAAACAATCAGAGCCTATAAAATTGATCTGTATTCCTAGAGCCCCAACAGAGGTTCCCGCAGGATGTGTATAGGATGCTATTTCATGGATCGTATTGATAAAAAAATTTTGGACATATTGCAAGTGAATGGTCGAATGAGCAACCAAGAGTTAAGCAGTAAATTAGCATCATTAAGCACGACGCATTTTTGCGATGCATCCCCCAATATTCGCATTTTAGAGGGGAGTATTTATAGACTTGCAGGCCCATCTTCTTGGGTTGGAAGGGCATTCACTGTGCTATCAGAAGGTGACATTTTGCCAGGGATACGCGCTATTGAACTCGCTTCTGCTGGAGACGTACTGATTATTTCCTCCAATACGCAACATGCGGTAATGGGAGAAATACTGTCAACGGTAGCTAAAAATAAAGGGATTGTTGCTATTGTGATAGATGGTTATTGTCGAGATATTGATGCCATTCGAAACTTATCTCTGCCTTTTTATGCGAAAGGAACTCACCCTGTGGCTGGACCCAAAAATAAATTAGGACAACTCAATCAGTCCGTTGTTTGTGGCAATATAAGCATTGAACCGCAAGATATTATTTTTGCTGATGATAGCGGTTTAATCGTCATGAGTGAGGTTGAGTTTTGTGACTTGCTGCCCATTGCCACAAAAATTAAAAATAAAGAAATAATAGCGCTTGAAAAATTAAAGAAAAATATGCAGTTGAGTGAGCTTTGTAATCTTCATGAGCACACAGAAAATATCAAGAATAATATACCCAGCGTATTTAAATGGTTATAACGAAAAAACTTATGGCTAAGCAGAAATAAAACTCAATTTAGGTAGAAACAGACTTAGCCCCTCTATCATTTTAACGCTACTTGATCTAAATAATTAGGTACCACGCAATTCCAACCAAATTTTTGTTCGATTTTTACCTTCAGTGCCTGTGCGGATTCCTTTCCACCATGAGTAATAAAGATTTTTTTCGGCATTTTTTTTAAGTGAGCTAACCAAGCCAGCATTTCATCAAAGTCAACATGCGCCGATGTGCTGGTCATTTGGCATACTTCAGCATTAATGGGAATCATTTGCCCAAACATTTTTATTTCTTTTTCGCCCAGTGTAATTCTATCACCACGCGTTCCGCCTGCTTGAAAGCCGCTAAATAAAATGGTGTTTCTGTGATTTGGGGCAAAATTACGGATATGATGCACAACACGGCCACCTGTAGCCATACCACTTGCAGAAATTAAAATCATAGGCATTTTTTGTTGATTGAGCGCTTTTGATTCTTCTACCGTTTGAATGTACTGGGCAATACCAAAGACATTAGCGCATTGCTGATCATTTAATCGATTTTCACCTGCATGATGAGAAAAAATACGAGTTGCGTTGGTTGCCATAGGGCTATCGACAAAAACAGGGAGATCTGGAATTTCTTTTTTTGATTTTAATTGGTGAATATAATATAACAATGCTTGTGTTCGGCCAACGGCGAAGGCGGGAATTAAGATTATTCCTCCGCGTTTAGCTGTACGATTGATGATGTCACGTAATTGTATTGAAGGATCTGTTTTATCATGTAATCGATCACCGTAGGTTGACTCAATAACTAAATAATCTGATTCAGGTGGATTTTTGGGAGGGTTCATAATCGGATCATTTGATCGACCTAAATCGCCTGAAAAAAGTAAGGAAACCCCCTTATGTTCCAATCTAATCAAAGACGCACCTAAGATATGTCCCGCATAATGAAAGCTTGCATAAAAATCTTCATAGATCTTAAAACATGTGTCAAATGGTATAGTTTGAAAATGATTTAAACATTGCTCTGCATCATCTTTTGTATAAAGTGGTAGGGCAGGATGGTGTTTTGAATAACCTTTACGGTTAGCATAATAGGCTTCCTCCTCCTGAAGATAACCACTATCAGGTAATAATATTTTACATAAATCTCTTGTGGCTTCAGTACAAAGCACTTTTCCACAAAACCCATTTTTTACAAGTAATGGAATATAACCACTATGATCAATATGCGCGTGCGTTAACAGCACATAATCAATCGTTGCCGGATTAATGGGCAGCTGCGCCCAATTTCGTAATCTCAGCTCTTTATACCCCTGAAAAAGTCCACAATCGACCAGCACTGTCATTTTTTCAGTTTGTACTAAATATTTTGATCCAGTAACGGTTTGTGTTGCGCCTAAAAATGTAATATTCATCATTTATGAACCTTAAGCTGTGTATTGTTTATTATAGGTATATTGGATAATAACGCTTACATTATTAACAATAGGTTAAAAAAGCCGCTTGTCAATTAATCTCCCTCCTTTTGTTGTTTATGAAATTGCAATGGACTTATCTCTAGCGCTAGATGTGTTTATTGTACGAAAAGTAGGGGGCCCTGAGCATGAAGAGTTGGCTATGGGTGCTATCGCATCAACCGGAATTTAGGGAAACTTGCGCGAGCTTTAGTTTCTTTAAGTTTTGGGACGACATCAATGATGGAGGTACTATCTGGTGATCTTGCAAAATAAAGCTGTCATAATGACGCCAGAATCTGATAAAGCATCATTAGAGAAGAAAATAATAAAAAGTAGACCTAATATGATTTGAGCACTATAAAGTTCGGTGATTATTATGGTGAAACTGCAGATATATGCCTTTCTCAAGGAAAAATAATGTTTAATAAGAATAAAAACCTCTTATCTGGAGATCTTCTAAAAAAACACATACTTCGTTTAACGAAACGACAATTGTGTGATTTAGAATGTATATTAAATGGAACGTTCGCGCCCTTAACCGGGTTTTTAAATAGAGAGGATTATTATTCTGTATGTAAAAATATGCGCTTAACAGATGGTACATTATGGCCTATACCTATTACACTGGATATTGCTGAATCTTTTGCTAATACAGTGCAATTGGGTGAGCAAGTTATACTCACGAATGATGAAAATACGCCCTTAGCTTTGTTGACAGTCAGTTCCAAATGGCAGCCCGACAAAGAGGAAGAAGCCTTGTCTGTTTTTGGTTGCGTCGATAAGAAACATCCAGGCATCCATTATCTTTACACGGTTGCAGGTTCTTATTATTTGGGAGGACAGGTGACGGCGTTGTCGTCAATCATGCATCATGATTTTGTTCAATATCGGCATACCCCAAATCAGTTGCAACAGTTTTTTAAATCTCATGGTTGGTCTACTATTGTTGCTTTTCAAACACGCAATCCAATTCATCGTGCGCATTATGAGCTCATGCAGCGTGCATCAAAAGAAGTAAATGGCCATATACTCATTCACCCGGTGGTAGGTATGACACGAGAGGGTGATATTGACTATGTGACGCGAGTGCACTGTTATGAAGCCATTTTAAAAGAATTCCCAAAACAAAGTGCGATGTTGAGTTTATTACCTCTTGCAATGCGAATGGCGGGCCCCCGAGAGGCATTGTGGCATACTATTATTCGTAAAAATTGTGGTGTTACCCATTGTATTATAGGTCGTGATCATGCAGGTCCCGGTCTCAATAGCGAGGGTTATCCCTTTTATGATCCTTATGCAGCTCAAACCTTGGTGAATCAATACAAGAGCGAAGTAGGAATAGAGATTATCTCGTTTTCTGCGATGGTATATGTAAAAGAAAAAAAGACATTTTGTACTATTGACGAGGTCAATGCGAACGATACGGTGGAGGATATTTCGGGAACTGAATTACGCAAGCGATTAGAAAAAGGATTAAACATCCCAGATTGGTTTACCTTTCCAAGTATCGTTCAGATATTGCAAAAAGCGCATCCCCCAAAACATCGACAAGGATTTACTTTGTTTTTTACGGGGCTTTCTGGCGCTGGAAAATCAAGCATTGCCAAAGCATTAATGTCTTATTTACAGTCAAGCGCCCATCAACGAAAAATAACATTATTAGATGGTGATATTGTTCGACACCATTTATCAAATGGGTTGGGTTTTTCAAAAGTAGACAGAGATACTCATATTCGCCGTATGGGTTATGTTGCCTCTGAGATAACCAAGCATGGCGGGATAGCTATTTGTGCAGCTATCGCGCCATACGCTGCGACACGCCAACAAGTAAGATCTGCAATCAAGCAATTTGGAGGATTCATTGAAATCCATATTGCAACTCCACTGAGTGTATGCAAAGAAAGAGATGTAAAAGGATTATACCAGAAAGCAGAACAGGGACTTATCCAACAGGTTTCCGGGGTAGATGATCCCTATGAAGAACCTGTTGCGCCTGAGATAAAAATTGATACCTCTACCATAAGCATTCACGATGCGGTGCAAGAAATTTTATCCACATTGATGGCGCATGGATATCTATTGAAAGAAGTGAAAGATCTCTTTACTATGAATGATAATGAAATTTTCCAAGGGTCTTAATTGTGAAAGAAACTCATATGCGAAGTTTGGTGAAAGCATTTAGTTGGCGCTTCAGCGGTAGTTTTCTCACGACCGTCATAGTATATATGATTACTGGAGAAACCAATTTTGCTTTATACATCGGTTCGCTAGAGTTTATTTGTAAACTAGTATTTTTTTATTTACATGAACGGCTTTGGGGACTTATTCCTTTCGGACTATCTAGCATAGCATCTCAAAGACACTAAAGTTAAAAAGAATACTTGCAGAATCTAAGGAAAATTTTTTGCACCATTAGGAAGCAGGTACACGTATGGATACTCGAAAAAATAAAACGCTTTTTCATGAAGATCTTAAACGACTTATGCTTAAAGCAACAACCTCTGCAATCATTACATTGAATGCAGAAACAGTAACCGCGTCCTGTCTTACTTATATTACTGGTACGAGTTCATCTTGTACTTTTGATACGGGCTCAAGCGTTACCGTGGGAAATAACGGGACCGTGATAGGCAGTATCAATATGACCAGTTATTCTGCGCCACCGCCATCGTACATTACAGTAGATGCCGGAGGATCGATCATGAATAATACCGGTGTAGGAATTAACATCAGTTCTTCTTTCCTTTCAAATGGAATTTCTAATAGCGGTACAATCAGTACGGCTAACACAGGTATTGTCATTACTAATACGAGCACCATCAGTGGCGGTATCTCTAATAGTGGAGTAATGGATAGCACAACTGGTATTGGAATCAATATCACCAATGCAAGCACTATCAATGGTAGTATTTCTAATAGTGGAACAATGAATAATACGAATGGTATTGGCATCAATATTAGTAATGGAACTTTGATTAGTGATGGTATATCCAATACAGGGGAGATAAGTACCTGGAGTTCCGGCATAAGTATTGCAAATACAAACGTCATTAACGGATCTATATTCAATAGCGGAATAATTAGTAGTGCAAATGGCACTGGCATCAAGATCGCCAATGGAAATATTATTAGTGGTTCTATTTTGAATAGTGGAACAATTCAGGCAGGGAGCAATTTTAGTGCTATAACCATTGATCAGGGTTCCGACATCGGAGAGGGCATTACAAATAGTGGTTTAATTGAAGCAAATGAAGGTAATAGTATTCTTATACGTAGTAATAGTGCCATCATGGGGGATATCTCAAATAGTGGTACCATCAGAAGTCTTGTTAATACGGGTATCGCTGTTTTTAATAGTGCTGCTATTCAAGGCAATATTTCTAATAGCGGTCTCATCAGCGGTGGTCTCAAAGGCATATCGATCCATGATATAGGTACCGTAAGCGAAAATATATTGAATAATGGCACCATTAGTGGCGGTATGCAGGGTATATCGATCTATAATTTAGGCACTGTGAGTGGAAGTATCATTAATAATGATACGATTCGTAGTGATCAAAGTGGAATATCTATTTTATCGAGCGCAGTAGTGCAAGGTGGTATCTCGAATAGTGGCACTATTCAGGGAGACATCTATGCAATTAAAATTGTTAATAGTAATGTGTCTAACCTTGATATTATTGGCCAAAGCGCGCGGATTATCGGGGAGGTCGATGCATCCGATACAACCGTGAATATTACCAATAATGCGATATTCACCAGTGAGGGTATTTACCATGTAGACCTGTTTAATATTGCCTCAAATGCGCTTTTTAATATGGCAAATACCATTACGACATCAGCGCTTGATAACGCAGGTACATTAGCTGTTGCCAATACGCTGCAAACGATAGTAGGAGACTACATACAACAGACGGGTGGTTTATTTCAAACAGAGGTTTCCAGTACCAGTGATTATGGTCAGTTGTTGGTAAATGGATCGGTTGATTTATTACAAAGTGGTGATATTGATGTCCGAGTAACACCCAATACTTTGCTCCATAATGGTGATGTTTTATCCGATGTTATTAAAGCGACTGGTGTGTTCAACGCCCCAGTCAATGGATGGCAAGTGAGTGACAATAATTATATTTGGACGTTTATTCCTTCCCTTAACCAGCTGAGCAATGGACTCAATCTAACTGCAACGATTAATCCAGATGCCTATACGGCATGTCAAGGTACGTATTGTCAAGGCGCGGCCACTACTATTCTTGAACAAGTCGCGGCAGGGAACCCTCTCTTTTATTCTTACACGACACTCGCTTCAGCCAGTGCGCTTAGTGAGGCAGCGAGTCAAGCAACGCCTGAGTTGACCAATGAAAACATTCAAGTGCTTCAATTGATAACGCGTGCTGTTTGGGACATCGTCCCTATGTGGGATACTTTGCGTGGTAAATCCTCTGGGGATGCTATGCTTTATCAACCGGGGAAAATATGGATTAAACCCTACGGCGCGTCTATGTCACAAAATGAGCGTAACACTGTCCCAGGATTCAATGCGACCGCTTATGGTGCCGTTATTGGCACAGATATACAATTAGCGAATGATTGGTTGCTAGGGGCGGGATTTGCAGCAGGTGGCGATAATATGCATGGGAAAGCGGCGCTTAGTGGTCAATCGATTAATAGTCAGGCGTATCAAGGGATGGTGTATGGTACGAAAAAACTCCCCAATCATGTTTATTTTGCCGGACAAGGGCTCGTTGGGTACGAAATGAATGACACTACTCGATCTATTCCTTTATATGCAAGTACCGCAAAGGGTTCTTACAATAGTTGGTTTACGAACCTTCGGGCAGAGATGGGATGGAGCACTTATGCATTGAGTCCAAACTTTGTATTCACCCCGGAACTAGACGCAAGTTATCTTTTTATTAATCAAAACGGCTATCAAGAATCTGGCTCTCTTATGGATTTATCGGTTGCTTCTAATCATAATTCTTCTTTTGTTTTAGGGGCTAATGGCAATGGAGCTTATCGCCTCACCAACATACATAATCAGTATGATCTCACGCTCACAGGATATGTAGGTTTTGCGGGGGATGTCATTAATAGTCAGCCAGAAGTTGCTTCTACTTTCGTTGCTGGTGGTTCAAGCTTTACAACCTTTGGGGTGCAATTTAATGGGGTGGTATTTCGAGGCGGCGCAGGTTTGGCTTTAACCAGTCCGACGAACCCACTTATTATTGAAGTGAATTATGATTTACAAGTAGGTAATAATGCGTATAGCGGAGTTGGAGCGGCAACCATAAAATATAAGACATAAGGAACTGTAAATGAATAACTTGAACATGTCCTAAGCTGTGTTGAGACTGCTTATCTTATTAAGTTGTATTTATGTATCTGGATGCATGCCGAAAATATCGGTGCTTTCTCCCGAAGTGCGCACGATGCAAGCAGACTCGCTTGCAAAAAGGGCTGGATGGCATGAACAGGCCATCCATACTTCAGCATTTACCTTGAAAATGTATGGTTCACCAGTCCCCCAAAAAACGAAAATATTAACTATTTACATTGAAGGAGATGGATTAGCATGGCTTTCGGAAGAGAGGCCCTCTACTAATCCAACCCCTATTATTCCTACCGGCCTGCGAATGGCGCTTCATCATCAAAAAAATGGGCCAATAGCGTATTTGGCAAGACCTTGTCAGTTTGTGTTCCGAAAGGACTGGAGCGGCTGTCAACAGGCCTATTGGACACATTTGCGATTTTCACCTGCGGTGATTCATTCTATGGATCAAGCAGTGGATCAGTTGAAAAAAGAGTACCATGCACAACATATTGTATTGATAGGATATTCGGGCGGTGGCACGATAGCCGCATTAATCGCCGCTAGGCGTACCGATGTGCTTCGCTTAATAACAGTTGCGGCGATATTAGATACAGATTTTTGGGTGCGTCAGGAAAGCTTAACCCCCTTATATGGCTCATTAAATCCGGCGGATGCATGGAACAATTTAATATCTGTTTCACAAACACATTGGGTCGGCGCTAAAGATACTGTCGCTCCTAAAGAAGTTGCATTTGCATTTGCTAATCGTTTCCCTGTAGGCAAAAAACCAAAAATTGTGGTGGTTCCTGCTTTTGATCATGCCTGTTGTTGGGCAACGGATTGGAAGGCATAAAGCATGTTGGTTCCTCACTGAGAATCTAATTACTGTGGATATAATGTTTGGATAAGTGGTGTCAGCTCTTGTTCATATGGCCGCCAACGTTCAACAGAGGAAGTGTAAACAGGTTGACGGACTTGTGTAAAACTAGCTGTACGCACTTGGCGTTTTGATTGATAGAAAGTAAGACAAGCTTGCTCCCAAGGTAAATCACAAAAATCGATGAGGCGCTTTGCTTCTTCCTCAAAATGATGAGTCATGGTTTCATATTTTATATCCAGCCACGCATCGGCCGGTAGAATATTACGCCAATGAGCCATAATCTGTTCATAGCACCGATAATATTGCCCTAGCTCTGTTAAATCATAAGAGTACGATTGCCCTTGCGTAAATAATTTTGTATAGCACGATAAACAGGTATCGATAGGGTTGCGTTCCACATGAATAATTTTAGCATTTGGAAATAAGGCATGAATTAATCCGATAGCAATAAAATTATGCGGCATTTTATCGGTAATATGTCTTGCATCAGAAGAAAAGCGCTGTAAACAAGATAAATAATTATTGGTGATGGTATGGCATGTCTCGGGCGAAAATTGTAAAACATTTTCAGGATAATAGATGGTTTTCTGAGCTTTTTTAATGGGTTGTTGAATTAAATTACTCAAATATTTTAGCTCTCCCGCGCCGTGTACGTGAGAATGACTAGATAAAACATGTTCAACTAGAGTGGTGCCTGAACGTGGCATTCCCACAATAAATATGGGTACCGCGGATGGATTAGAAAATTTTTGTAAATATTCGATGGTTTCTTTTGTAAAGCAATGAATGAGTTTATTCGTAAATTCAATCTGTTCTGCAATATTATACGTAATGCGAGATCGTTTGATACGGCAACCTAAGGAAAAATACTTAAAAGCTTTTGTCCATTCGCCCATATCATCATAACATTTTCCTAAAGCGAAATAAGCATATTCTAATTTACTTGGAGAGATGGCTTGCAGAGGAGAATTAATAATCGAACGTAAATGATTTAAGCTGAGGTTGTCGGGTTTCACTTTATGTAATTGAACCAAAGAGTAATGCGACAATACTTGAGTGTTAATGTCTGAGTCAGCAGCACCTTTTAAAAAATACGCTTCTGCTTGGCTGATCTCTCCCATTTCCATCAATACATTGCCTTTGCTCAGATAAGCATTCGTACATGCTGCATCCAGATGCAGTGCATGATCTAAATACATCAATGCCTGCGTATAATCACTTTGTTCTTGATAGATGGTAGCCAATAGTTGATAAAATTCGGTCTGCCCTGCGTTAATGGCGATTGCTTTCTGAATGGCGTATTCTGATTCGATAAAATGATGCTGATTCAAATATACTTTTGCCATCCCATAATATGCTTCTGCATAATCTGGTTTTAGTTGTAACGCCTTTTCAAAATAGATTAAAGCATTATTGTCTTTATCTAAGCCTAATAATGCAAATCCCATATTACATTGCGCTTCGACAAAAGCCGGCGCTAACATAATGGCTTGACTCAAGTATGTGGATGCTGGTTGAAACGCTTGTTGTTGTAAAAGTAGTACGCCTAAATTATTCAATGGCTCAGCAAATTGTGGAGCGCTAGCTATAGCGGCTTGATAAAAGGTAATCGCTTCTTGTGTTTGATTAAGCGCTTTATAAATACTTCCCATGTTATTGAGTGAAGACGTTAATTGAGGATTCATAGCCAGCGCTTGTTGGTGACACGCTTCTGCTTCTACATAGTATTTTGCATCATAATAAGCGATCCCTAAATTAGACAAAGCAGTTGCGGAATGAGGATTAAGGGCAACGGCTTGTTGTCCATATTGAATACTTAACGGTATGGCATTTAATTTGCGGTGCATTTCACCTAAATTGCTATAGAATAAAGCAACATGAGGATTGCTCTGAATCGCTCGTTCGACGAGCTGAATTCCTAATGTAGTCTTATTCACTTGATAAGCGATGATTCCTAACAAGTGTAGTGCCTCGGCATGTGTAGGATGCGCTTCTAGTATTTGATTTAAGAGCATTTCTGCGGGCTCTAATTGGCCCGCATGTTGTAATTGCATTGCGAGGTGCATCTTCTCATCGATGGACGTCATACGCTAATTCCTTTTTTGTGACGATAAGGATTCACTATGTTTAACAAGGGTTGCAATTCTTCGACAAAATGTTGCCACCGCTTTACAGAGGTTTTATAGATGGGTCTTCTTACTTGAGTTAAACTTGCTGTTTTTACGATACGATTATTCTTATAAAAATGCAGACAATTGGGATCCCAAGGTAGGCCGATATAATCTAAGAGCTGTTTGGTAAGTGTCTCATGATGATTCACCATTTGCTCATAAGGTAAAGCAAATATCCGTGTTGACGGCAAAACATTATTCCAGTGCTGCATTGTTTGAGCATATAATAAATAGTAATCACCTAATGCGGTGAGATCATAAGCAAATAACATGCTTGTCTTGAATAGATGAGTAAAGCATGAAAAACAAGAATCCATCGGATCACGAATAGCATGAATGATTTTAGCAGTAGGCAGCATGCGATGAATCAAGCCAATATAAAAGCAGTTGCTGGGCATTTTATCAACGATAAAGGTCTTGTTTGGCGCTAATTTCCAGGTTTTGTCTAGGTATTGCTTTCCTAGAGCGGCAAAGTCATGATCCGTTAATTGCATAATCCAGGTCATGAGTGGTAAACCGCTAGCGTGACAGGCTTTTTGGATGACCTCATCTAAAGTGCTTAATTCTCCTGCGCCATAAATATCTTCATGACTAGATAGTATCTGCTCAATTAAGGTGGTTCCGGCACGAGGCATACCTACGATAAAAATGGGGCAACGTGTCTCGTTAGTTTGTTGGGAATGATTTAAAAAGGAGCTTGTGAATACCGTAGGGAGTTGTTCAACGAAGTGATGTAATACCGTTTTATTCCAAGGTTTTTCAAGATAATGCAATCGATTTCCTTCTGCATATGCTTGGAAAGCACGCGTATATTGTTGAGTATCGTCGAGCGCTTTTCCTAGTGCAAAATAATA
>JAUYSE010000048.1 GCA_030696465.1 Legionellaceae bacterium | reverse complement strand
GCCTCGTTTAATCGCATTATCGATGGTATCGCGCTTCATATTTACTTTGAGCGCACGCGTTACTGCGTCACGTAAGCGGGCATTAGTGGATTCATCCCCCCCTCCGGTACGCGCAGTCATGGTAATTTCGCGAATTAATTTCGTAAAAATTTTACCTCTACGCGCATCTTGCGCATTCTTTCGATAGCGAATATTCGCCCATTTGCTATGCCCTGCCATATATAAATCATCTCCATCAAAAATTGTATACTATGAGCTGTATACATGCTATAATGCAGCCCAAATTATGCCATAAGTATTACTGACACGAAATTAATTTTTGAATATCAAAGAATAGGTCTCTCTCGACTTCTTTAGATGTTTGAATAGTTGAGTTTATGGCTGACCAAGAATTTAACTGAAAACTATCGGAGAAGAACATGCCAATACGAACAGCACCTGAAGTTATTCAAGCACTAAACACAGCAATAGCTGAATTTAACACCGCTATTACGGATGTTAATCGAAAAGTTCTCGACGTACAAAAGCAAATCAAATCCAGAAAAGATTATCTTGATGCAAAAAAGACCGAATTTAAGAATGCTGTATCAGCTCTTGGTACTGATGATGAAATCGCAACTGCACTTAACAGTCAACTTAGTGAAAAGAAGATAGTTGTTACACATTTTAAAAGCTGGAAGGATCTTTCCTTTGAGGCTGTTCAGAGTACATCCGTAAGAGCCCAACTTAAAACAATAATAGTTGATGCTATTAACTCCCTAGATAATGCTCTCCAAAAGCCTGCTACAGTATTAGCTCAGTCTCCGCAGCAAGCTCAATCAGCTCCTGCAGCAGCAAGCACTGAATCCCCAAAAAATCCAGGAATAGAAGCATTATGGACTACAGCCAACCAACTTTTTACTGAGGCAACAACGGCCGCTACACTTGCATTAACAGCAGAGGGAAATACAAAAGAAAATTTACAACTTGCGATAGGCCTAGCAAAAAAAACAACAGAGGCATTAACCGTAGCAACACAGCAAGATCCTACCACCAAATTTGCCAATCTAAGTAAACCTTTACCAGAGATGTTAGAGAATTTGCTACAATTAAATGAAAGTCTACTAGAAGCTCTGAGTCTTTTCGATGCTCCGCAAGAAGAAACTCCTCCAAAGCTGACCCCTACCAGCAATGCAGCTTCTCCACAGATTGATTCTCAATTAGAAAAGGACTTATCTGCCCCCACTAGCCAAACTACGTCTGTGGTGGCTGAACAACTTTATGAAGCAACTGGAGTAGCCGACCCTGCGCCTCCTGCTTCAACCGTTCCTGCTGCAACTGACACTTCAGAAGCCGCTAACGCAGCTCCTTCGGAAAAGACTGAAAAAGATCCTGAAGCAACTGAAGTAGCCAACCCTGCTGCAGCTACTGTAGATACGACTAAGCCTCTCGTAGAAGCCATTGTACCCTCCACTCCTAAAGCAAACCCTGTGGTTCGGTTTTTTGCTACTATCGTCCATACCATTGCTAGCTTTTTTGGATTTTTAGCCTTGAATATTCTTCAACTGTTTAAAGGCAAAAAGGCAACGCCAGCAATAAATAAAGCAGCGGATATTTCATTAAGCACTGCCGCGATAAACAGCGGACTGCCTATAGATGAGAACGCGAAGGAACAAGAAAAACTGGCCGAGAAGACTGAACAAGACGCCGCTGAAACAGCTAAACTGGCTGCAGCAGCTAATACACCAGCAGTTGAGCCCACAGTGGACCCTACTGCTGCTGCAGCACTTGCAGCAAAGTAGTCTCTCTCATCCTCTAGTATCATAAAATCCCTCCAACACCGAATACAGCAGTGTTGGAGGGATTTTTTTTAAACAATCCGAGCGCGTGAGCAAGCGGAGCAGTTAAATCCGTGCCACAACCATGAGCGACATGAGCGCTCGGAAAAGTTTAATCTTTCAAAATGCTCTGCTTGCTCACGCGCGCGGCTCGGATTAACTGTTCCATTTCCTGATGGGTCTGAC
This sequence comes from Legionellaceae bacterium, assembly GCA_030696465.1. Lineage (GTDB taxonomy): Bacteria > Pseudomonadota > Gammaproteobacteria > Legionellales > Legionellaceae > JAUYSE01. Next base: position 18,674 of record JAUYSE010000048.1, on the reverse strand, counting down.
GAAAATATATTTCAATACATATCAAAATGTGTATTATTGACTTGATTATTACAGATTCTGGTCAATAATAAATATAACTGACAAAAATTGGAGAGAATCATGCCAGCACCTAAAAAACCAACCCCACAGGAAATCACCGCTGGAAATACTGCTCAAAAAACATCTAATGACTTATGGGATAAGGCAGAAACAACGTACGCCACAGCGAAAGCTGCTGCTGATGCAGGTAATCCTGCGGAACGGGTAATCGAATTATCCAAAAAAGCCCAAGCAGCTTACACGGCAGCGACTCAATATGCTCATAACAATCAAAAGATGCTGAATCAAGCGACAACTAAAAAAAGAGTAGTAAAGGTCGATCCTGGGGTCATAAAAAATTTTTTACAATCTATAGCAACAAAGCATAAGGTAAAACTTAAAGAAAACGATCCTAAAGGAGCCAATGCGGTAACTCCGGCCAAAGCAAGTGCGACTCCCCCACAAGGTAGTATGGCCTTTAAGAAGCATTCGCCGCCAAGCACACCGCCAAAATCTCCAACTGCGCAGGGCACTTCTTCATTTTCAGGAAAAGATACATTAACAGTTCCTGAAGTAGTTACAACAACCAACGCTTCACTCCCACTATCTGAACAAACTAACGGCAATATTGGAGGGACTGAAAAAAAATCCGAAGATGAACCTATAACTCCCCCTCCAGGATCTGGCGTGGCGGAAACCCAAGGTGATGGTACTTTAGGGGGCCCTACTAGCCAAAACCCATCTGATGAGTCAACTCCTGTAGGAACCGGTGAACCTATAGCTCCCCCCCCTCCAGTTGATCCAGTTCCTGTTGTAACAACCCCAACAGGAACCCCTCTTGCTCGGTTTCTCGCATATATTGCTACTCCATTCGTATTTTTGGCAAATCTTATTGCGAATGCGTTCAGGGCATTATTTTCAAAAAACAGCAACCCGAGTACAGCAACGCCTGCTTCGTCAGCTGCAAACCCTTCTCCCTCAACAAAGGCAGTGGATACAGCTGAAACAACAGGCGACGCCAATAGTGTTGTTGCGAACGCCTCAATAACATCCTCCGCCTCTTCTGAAAAAGTTGAGGGGGAAACACAACAAACTGCTCTAGGAGACCCAGCAGCAGGAGCAGTAGATTCAGAGGCAGGTGCCAACAACACCTCTCCAATTGTCGCAGCAGGAGGAGATATGTCTTCGGGTACCCCTGGCTCTACTCAAGAACAAACTTCCAGCAACATAGACGCACTTCTTCAGAAGAAAGCCGCTAAAGGCGGGGTTGAACCAAGTATAACAGCCACTGCACCAGTAGCCTCTACAGATTCGTCTGTGCCTCCTATATACTCACATCCTACAAGCGCATCAACAGACCCTAAAAGAACACCTAGAACTAGAGCTTCATCTGAAGGTCCTAAGACACCTCCTCCTTCAATGAACATTTAAAAAATAAATCCCCATAAAATCTAAAGATACCGCCACTTGGCGGTATCTTTTTATCTTATTTTCCAGCAACAATTAGGGTTAACCATTCACCTTACGCACCTACAAGCGTCGTTGCGACCTGGAGCGAAGCGAAGGGGTAGCACAATCCCCAGTGACCTTTGTTTTCAAAAGGTCACTGGATTGCGTCGCCTGCGGCTCGCAAAGACGATCTTCTTAATATTCGAGCAAAATACGAGTTAAAATAAATCATTTTGTTGATTTTTTGAAAATATAGTCAATAATTAACATATGTGGTAACTGTTCAGGAAATAAAGGAAATATATGGCTCAGCCGATAATGTCCTCTTTTGTAAAAGCGATAAACTCAGAGATAGGCAACATTAAATATGCTCTGTTGACAATGACCCCAGATACCATGGCAAGTGCGGAGCTATTCCTCAATGAACGCTTAGCGGATTTCAAAAAATTGATACACGATAACAAAGTCCCCTTAACTGAAGAAGAAGCGACGAAGCTGGCTAAAGAAATTGCAATACTACAGAAACTCGCAGCCCCCTGTGATCAACCTTTTCCGGATAAAATCAACCACACCCTCATGATAGCCTATCGAGAAATACTGGTGCAGACGAAAGAAGCCACCCCTCCCCCGCTGTCCCTGTTTATCGAAAAAAATGGGGAAGTATGCGGAAAAACATCGGTAGTTTCTATGAAAATCGTGACCAGCACAGTGACTAAGAGTACCATGAATACCGAAGCCCCTTATACCACTCGAAGTGTCACACCAATACTTGTTACTGAACCACCAGCCAGCCAGCAAACAAAAACCGTGGATACCCCGAATTTAACCCATAAATTAACCCATAGATTAAGCGCCAGTATCATTGATCCGGTCTCTTTTTTTCTAAGTGGACTCAATCAAAATATTCAGGGGATCAGTTATTTTATATTAAATGCGAGCATATCTTTGGGTTCCTGGGGACTGCAAGCGCTCAGCTCCCCTAAAACTGCAGCACCACTACCCGATAAAAACACAAAATATCAAGAAGATGATGATATTCATAGCAGTATAAAAGGTATCATGGATTTTTTTGAAGCGCACCCCGATCCAGTGGCACTTGAAAAAAATAAACAACTAGAACAATTAGAGCAAGAACTGAAAAAAAGGCAAGAAACTCCCGTGCAAAGTCCGACTGAAAAAAATGATACCGATGAGAAAGATGATGAGCATCCGAGATTGCTCGATGATCCCTAAAAAAATCCCTTGAACAATCCTTTAAAGAGTCCTTGTCAAGACGCTTAGACTTAGTTAGACTTAGTTAATTTTATTACACTCGATTGGGGTTTCATTTGGCTAAAATTATAGTAGTTACCTCTGGAAAAGGGGGCGTTGGTAAAACAACCACTTCTGCTGCAATTTCTTCTGGTTTGGCGCTTTTAGGGCACAAAACTGTCGTTATTGATTTTGACATCGGCCTACGAAATCTTGACATTATCATGGGTTGTGAACGTCGAGTCGTTTACGATTTTGTGAATGTTATTAATAAAGAAGCCACTTTACATCAAGCCCTTATTAAAGATAAGCGTATTCCTAAACTATATATATTACCTGCCTCACAAACTCGAGACAAAGACGCGCTTTCTTTAGAAGGCGTAGAATATGTTCTTGGCGAACTATCCAAAGACTTCGACTACATTGTCTGCGATTCGCCAGCAGGGATTGAAACCGGGGCACACATGGCCATGTATTTTGCCGATGAAGCCATCGTTGTAACCAACCCTGAGGTCTCTTCTGTCCGTGACTCAGATCGCATTCTCGGAATTTTGTCGAGCAAAACCAAACGCGCACTTGATAATCAACCAAAAATCAAAGAACACTTACTGATTACACGTTATAACCCCGAGCGTGTTGAAAAAGGGGAAATGCTTTCTGTTGAAGATGTTAATGAAATCTTGGCTATCCCTCTCATTGGGGTGATACCTGAATCTAAATCTGTATTAAAAGCATCAAATACAGGAACCCCTGTTATTTTAGATGAAGCCAGTGATGCAGCCATTGCCTACCAAGATGCTATCGCACGGTTTTTAGGGGAACAAAGACCATTCCGTTTTATTCAAGCCGAGCGCAAAGGGATTTTGCGACGACTGTTCAGTAAAAACAAGGAGGGGGTTAACGCATGAGTCTACTCAATTTTTTACGAAAACGCAGCAATAGCACTGCATCAGTAGCAAAAGAGCGACTACAAATTATCATTTCGCATGAGCGTAGTCAAAGAAATACGCCTGATTATCTGCATAGCTTGCAAGATGAAATATTGGCGGTTATTGCTAAATATGTTCAAATTGACAGAGAAAAAGTAAATGTCCATTTGGAGCGTATGGGTGGTAGCGCAATTCTGGAGCTCAATATCACTGTTCCAGAAAAAGAAAAAAATTCTGTGTAGGAGAGGAGGTTAACCCTCTCCCCAACCCTCTCCCGCGAACAAGTTTGAGTTTTTCGCTCCTATTTTCGGCGCGGGCGAGGGGGTATCCTTTGTATCTAGAAAACATCCTGCCTGATGCAAAGAGGCATTTTCGGACATTTAGACTGGAGCGGCCAAGCTTTCAGAACTAACATCTGCAGCAGACTAATCCGAGCCGCGACCATGAGGGAGCGGAGCAGTTAATCTGAAATTATGTGGCGCAAAGGATAAAAATTACATGAGTGACGTCTTATTTTCCGTTGAAGATACCGACCATATTAACGATGCCACGCGGCAAACACTGCTACAGGAACTCGAATCTGGAAAGGTAATATTTTTTCCAAACCACCCTTACCCCGCATCAAATTATACCGATCTTTTGCATCATAATGTATTACATGAATCCTGTAAAAATATCAGCTTTGATAGTCACACCCAAAAAATTATCGGAACTCATCGTGATAACAACTACATTCATGCTCGATTGCAAGATCTCTTGCGCAATTATGCTATTTTTGCCTTGCGTATTATAGAAGATCTGTTTCCGCATTATCTGCCCTATATTCAAGTTGGCAAAACCCACTACCGCCCAGCAAAAATTGAAGGGCACATTACTGCTCAGCTACACGGTAACAGTCGCCTACATGTGGATGCTGTTGCTGCTACCCCCGTACAAGGTAAACGAGTCCTACGTATTTTTTCAAATATCAATCCACATCAAAAACCAAGAATATGGCAAGTAGGCGAACCTTTCCCGGAGGTCGTCAAAAAATTTGCACCTCTTATTCCTCGATATCGATATATGAAAGCACAATGTTTATATTGGCTACACCTCACCAAAACACTTCGCAGCCCCTATGATCACGCGATGTTATCTATTCACGACAATATGCAACTTGATGAACACTACCAAACCACCATGACTAAAGAGGAGCTTACCTTTCCCCCTTTTACTACCTGGATGGCCTACACCGACCAAGTCAGTCACGCAGTCATATCTGGTCAATATTTACTAGAACAAAAATTTTATTTACCGATTGAGGCGATGTTACTCCCCAAATATGCGCCACTGAATGTTTTACAAAAAAATGGGCTCATCCCCTCCACTACCGCGTCTGAAATGAGAGCTTAAACTATGTCTTACAATGCTGAAGCCATTGAGGTCCTGACCGGTTTAGAGCCGGTCCAACGACGACCAGGAATGTACACGGATACCACTCGTCCGAATCATTTGGCCCAAGAGGTCATCGACAATAGCGTCGATGAAGCTCTTGCTGGACACGCGACACATATCTTTGTCACGCTACATTCGGATGGCTCTATTGAAGTCAGTGATAATGGCCGCGGAATGCCCATTGATTTACATCCGCAATTAAATATTACTGGCGTAGAGGTCATACTCACCCGTTTACATGCAGGCGGAAAATTCTCCGATCAACATTATCGTTATTCTGGTGGTTTGCACGGAGTCGGGGTATCGGTTGTCAACGCGCTGTCTGATCGCTTGGAAGTATTCATTAAACGCAACGGCTTACAATATCATATGGCTTTTGCCAATGGTGAAAAACTCGATGAACTCCAAGTGCTGGGCAATTGTAAACGCTCAGAAACCGGCACAACCATCCGTTTCTGGCCCAATGCCCACTACTTTGATACCATCAAGTTTTCGGCTAAAGCGCTGGTGCATGTATTACATGCAAAAGCGGTGCTTTGCCCTGGACTCACCGTCACCTGGCGTTATCCGGCCGAAGAAGAGGAAACCACCTGGAGCTACGAAGCCGGATTACAAGATTATCTGTTAGAAACACTTAGTGCCCCCTGTGATCGCATTCCCTTGTTCACAGGCAGCTTCAGTCATGCCGAAGGAAACCTAGACTGGGCCATTGCTTGGGTTCCAGAATCTGATCGCCTCGTCACAGAAAGCTATGTCAACCTCATTCCTACCATTCAAGGTGGTACACATGTAACTGGCTTACGCGCTGGCTTATTTGATGCTTTTCAAAATTTCTGTGAATTACGGAGTTTATTGCCTCGTGGAATAAAACTACATGCGGATGATTTATGGGAGCTGACACAATTTGTGCTCTCCGTCAAAATCAAAGAGCCGCAATTTGCCGGACAAACCAAAGAGCGTTTAAGCTCCCGTCAAACAGCGGCCTTTGTGACCAATAGTATCAAAGATGCTTTTGCACTGTGGTTGAATGAATACCGCGTCCCTGGCGAAATACTGGCAGAATATGTCATTGAAAAAGCACAGAAGCGCCTGAAACAATCTAAGTCTGTCTCACGAAAGCGCATACATCAAGGTCCGGCTTTACCTGGAAAACTCGCAGATTGCTTACAGCAAGATCTGCGCTATGCAGAATTATTCTTGGTCGAAGGAGACTCTGCAGGAGGCTCTGCCAAGCAAGCACGTAACAAAGATTTCCAAGCCATACTGCCCTTACGTGGAAAAATTTTAAATTCTTGGGAAGTGGATTCTGGAGAAATTTTACAATCTCAGGAAATCCACGATATTACTGTCGCGATTGGGGTTGATCCCGGATCTGCGCAACTGGATGGCCTACGCTACGGCAAAATTTGTATCCTCGCCGATGCTGACTCTGACGGCGCACACATTGCCACCCTAATCTGTGCTTTATTTTTAAAGCACTTTAAACCTTTGGTTGAAGCCGGTCATGTGTATGTTGCCATGCCGCCCTTGTATCGCATTGATGCCGGAAAAACCGTGTACTATGCATTAGACGATCAAGAAAAAGAGGCACTCTTGAAAAAACTAGGTAAAGCCAACGTACAGCGTTTCAAAGGCTTAGGCGAAATGAATCCTCTGCAATTGCGTGAAACAACGATGGATCCGACCACTCGTCGTTTAATTCAACTTAATTTAGAGGATGAACTTGGCACTCAGAGTATCATGGATATGATGCTTTCTAAAAAAAGAGCCTCTGATCGTAAACGATGGTTAGAAGAAAAAGGGCATTTGATTTCGTTGTTGTAGAGTTTGAGCGAAAGGAGAGGGCTAACAGCAGCCCCCACCTTAATCCATCAAATATTTCTCTGCATCCAACGCCGCCATACAGCCCGACCCCGCAGACGTAATCGCCTGACGATACACTGAATCCGCCACATCGCCACAAGCAAAAACGCCCGGGATTTTTGTCGCAGTTGCCATGCCTTGTGTACCTGAGCGTACTTGAATATAGCCTTGCTGCATATCTAGCTGCCCCTGGAAAATACCGGTATTGGGCTCATGTCCAATAGCAATAAACACCCCTTCTACTGGTAAATCGAGCACGCTATTATTTTCAGTATGGCGTAATTGAACGCCGCTTACTTTTTTTCCATCGCCCAGCACTTCTTCTAAGGTATAGTGCCACAACAAACGTACGTTGCCATGCTCGGCTTTCTCGAAGAGTTTTTTCTGTAATATTTTCTCAGCGCGGAGTTGATCACGTCGATGAATCAAAGTAACGTCTTTGACTATATTCGAAAGATATAAAGCCTCTTCAACCGCTGTGTTTCCGCCGCCTATCACACAGACCGATCGATTACGGTAAAAAAATCCGTCACAGGTCGCACAGGCAGAAACCCCTTTGCCCTGATAAGCCGCTTCTGAGGGCAAGCCCAAATAGCGAGCAGAGGCACCCGTAGCAATAATCAGTGCATCACAGGTATAGGTGACGCTATCGCCTTTTAACACAAAAGGACGCACGGAAAGATCGGCATGCACGATATGATCTAAAATAATTTTCGTATCAAAACGCTCCGCATGGGCGCGCATACGATCCATCAATGCGGGACCTTGTAAGCCCTCAACATCGCCAGGCCAGTTGTCTACTTCTGTGGTCGTGGTAAGCTGTCCGCCTGGTTGCATTCCAGAGATTAACACTGGATTTAAATTAGCCCGTGCTGCATACACTGCGGCTGAGTATCCAGCCGGCCCAGATCCTAAAATAAGTAATCGATGATGTTGTCGATCCGACATCCGCTGCTCCATTCATTAAAGTGTTATAACTACCACGGTATTGAGTATATATAGTATAAAAACATGTGATATACTGCGTGTGTTACAGCATTATATCGGGTACACTTTTTTCTTGCATCTTTTTTTGTAATTTAATGGAGTAAGCTCTGCATGGCCAAACGGAAAACACAGAAAACTCGATGGTTTGGGTCTTTTCCGGAGTTTTTAAAAAAACGCATTACGGAAGGCCTCTTTATTCTTTCTGCCTGTATCAATTTATATATTTTGATGGCACTGTCTACTTTTTCGATTCATGACCCAACCTGGATTCATATCGGTCAAGGTCACGACAGTCTAGTCAACGCAGGTGGTGCCGTGGGCGCCTCTATTGCCGATATTCTCTACCGCGTTTTTGGCTTTGTCGCTTTTGCGTTTCCGCTAGAGTTGGCCTATTTTAGTTGGCTACTATTGCAGGAATACAAATTATTTCACAGCATACAGCGCCCTTTATTTTTCTTGCGTGTCACCGGTTTTATCGCCTTTGTCTTAAGTACCTGTGCTTTACTCTGTCTCGACCCCGGAATCCCCAGCATCGCAAATACCATCCCTGCCGGTGGCGGATTAGGCACGTGGTTTCTTAAAAATATGCTGTATACCCTCAGTCTGCAAGGCACACTGGTCCTCGTAAGTGCTTTGTGGTTTATCGGCATCACCTGGGCAACGGGTTTATCTTGGTTGCAACTCATTGAAGGCATTGGGCGCTGGACGTTCCTGAGCATCAATGCCTTTTTACGTACCGTACAAAAATACTATACTTCTTGGCTGAACTCTGGTGGACAAGATCTTGAACTGGAAGCCGAAACAGCGCCGCGCGTCAGTCCCAAACCCCGAGCAAAATCCAATATAATCCCGTCCGCAACCGTAGCGACCCCTATCAACGAAGAAGCCTTACAGTTTAACCCCTCCACGGCGGCGAAAGAAGAGCCCCCTGTTCCACGTTCTAACAATAAAGCCCCAGCGCAAGTGATGCCAGTTTCATCTGCCGGACTCCCTTCTTTAAACCTCTTAGAACCCGCCAATACCTCACAAATCAAAAAAGGCTTTACCGCCGCTGAAATGGAACAACTTTCTCGTAATGTAGAACAACACTTACTGGATTTTGGTATTCAAACTGATGTCGTCGCGGTACATCCAGGGCCGGTGATTACGCGATTTGAATTACAACTCGCCGCCGGCGTAAAAGCCAGCCGCCTCACCACTTTGGCGCGAGATCTGGCGCGATCACTATGTGTACCCAGCGTACGCGTTGTCGAAATCATCCCCGGAAAAACCGTGGTCGGCATTGAAATCCCCAACCAACATCGACAAACCGTACGTCTGTCTCAAGTGTTATCTGCTGATATTTTTCAACAAGCCAGTTCCCCCATTACTTTGGCCCTGGGCGTCGATATCGCCGGTAATTCTGCCATCGTCGATTTGGCAAAAATGCCGCACTTATTGGTCGCGGGAACCACCGGCTCTGGTAAATCTGTCGGGATAAACGCTATGATTTTAAGCATACTCATGAAATCATCGCCGCAGGAAGTTCGCCTGATTATGGTCGACCCAAAAATGCTAGAATTATCGGTCTATGATGGGATTCCGCACTTATTGACGCCCGTCGTTACCGACATGAAAGAAGCTGCAAGCGCACTGCGTTGGTGTGTGGCTGAAATGGAACGCCGTTATCGTTTAATGTCCAGCCTGGGTGTGCGTAACGTGATGGGTTTCAATACTAAAATAGAAGAGGCTATTGCTGCAGGACAACCCCTACTAGATCCCCTCTGGAAACCAACCGATGGCTTAGAAGAAGGGCCACCTAGTTTGTATCCTCTACCTTATATTGTCATTATTATTGATGAATTAGCCGATATGATGATGGTTGTGGGTAAAAAAGTCGAACAACTCATCGCGCGTATTGCGCAAAAAGCACGTGCAGCCGGTATTCACTTAATTTTAGCCACACAACGCCCTTCCGTAGATGTACTCACCGGGCTGATTAAATCGAATATCCCGACACGCATTTCTTTTCAAGTGTCCTCTAAAATTGACTCACGCACTATTCTTGATCAACAAGGCGCAGAACAATTGCTTGGTAATGGCGACATGCTCTATTTAGCGCCTGGCACTGGCACCCCTTACCGCATACATGGCGCATTTGTAGATGATCACGAAGTGCACCGTATCGCAGAAGACTGGCGTCAACGTGGAGTGCCTGAATATGTCGATGGTATTACTTCTCTTGATAATGAAGAAGGCGGCTCCGGCGAAGATGGCAATGCTGGCGGAGAAGCTGATCCACTTTATGATCAGGCGGTGGCGTTTGTTATAGAAACGCGAAAAGCCAGTATCTCTGGCGTTCAGCGACGTTTACGTATAGGATATAATCGTGCAGCACGTTTGGTAGAAGACATGGAACGTGCCGGCATTCTCAGCGCCTCCGACAGTGGATTTCGTGAGGTACTCGTTCCCGAACACGAGAGATAAGCCATGCTAACTATTTCCAGAATATTCTGTACCTTTGTTTTGTGCGTGATAAGTCTCAGTGCCTTTGCTGATTCTGCGGAAGACTTACAAGCCCAACTGGATGCCATGCACACTTACGAAGCGCAATTCAAACAAACCTTGCTTACCTCAAAACGGGAGATTTCTGTCACTCAAGGTAAAATGGCCTTGTGGCGTCCCGGTCGATTTTATTGGAAAACGTATACCCCCACCGAGCAATGGATTATTGCCGATGGCAAAACCTTATGGATTTATGATGTCGATCTAGAGCAAGTAACCGCAAAATCTCAAAAACAAGGCATTACCCCGACCGCCGGCTTATTTTTAAGTGGCTCCACTAAAAGTGTACTCCCACATTTTTCTATTTCGAAAAAACAACAAGGGTCAACCGTTATTTTTGAACTCAAAGCAAAAACGCAACAAGCGGGTTTTCAACAAGTGCGTTTAACTTTTTCAGGACATTTTCTACAAGCCTTAGAATTAAAAGATAAATTAGATCAACAAACCCGTATTCTCTTTAAACAAGAAAAATGGAACCCTACCCTTTCCAAAAACCTATTTGAATTTCATCCTCCTAAAGGCGTGGATGTCCTCCGACAATGAATATTATTTTATTCTTAAAACAATATCTCACCAATAGTATTCCCGCAGATTTATACTCGCGTTTCTTACATAGAGAATACTGGGAAAATCTTCTGCGCTGGAGTATTGCGCAGTTAAAAGTATATCCTGCCATCATTCCAGCAAGCATTATTGGGATTGCAGCGCTTGGATTTTTAATAGAAACCCATACCTTATGGAAAATAACACATAACACAAAACTGTCGCCTATTATCGTTCCCAGCAACCAGCATCTTGGCGAAAAAACCCCCGCTTTTTTAAAAGATCCTTTGTTCGGAAAACCACCTTATGCTATCCACGGCCGACGTAATCCCTTATCTGTACAAGTTATCGGTGTATTTTATGATAGACAAAGCAAACGTTCTCACGCCATACTAAAATATGAAGGTAAGGAAGAGCAGGTATATTGGCTCGGAGAATCTTTATCTCCAGGGGTTGAGTTGCGTCGTATCAACAAAAATGGAGTGTATATTCAAAATCAAGGAGTGGAAGAGTATTATGCACTACCTTCCGAAGCGTTACCTAACCGTGCTATCCCAGGATTAACACCATGAAAATTTCACGCATGTTGTTTATGATACTCTGTCTTAATCTTTGTAGCTGCATACATAAAAGCAATCTGACGGAAGGCATTGAAAATTTTCGCATTCAAAACTACCGTAATGCTTTTATACAATTAAAGCCGCTGGCGGATAAAGGGGAACCAGATGCTGAGTATGCAGTGGGATATATGTATTATTACGGTTATGGGGTAGTAGAAGACAAAGAACAAGCCGCCATTTGGATACACCGAGCTGCTGATGCGGGACAAGCGCAAGCCAGAGGGGCGCTTTCTTTGTTGGGGCGCTGATGTTTGCGTTGTAGGCCCTCTCTGTAAGCATATCATATACCCATAAGTCTGCTATGCGTTATAGGAGGACTTATTATCGCTATCTTTTTCGACTACCTCTGTCATCAATTATGTCTCTAAGATTTTTTTATTCCCTTTCTATGCGGCACTCCACCCAAGTAAAGCCATGCCCTCACGGTCGCGGCTCGGATCAACCTGCCGCTAGGGTGAGAAATATCCCGCACCCAACACAGGGGAAAACACATTTTCTTCTTCGTCTACTTCGACAGTTACGTCAGATATTTCAACGACATTACTTGCTTGAGCTACCGGATTGGCACTAGCTGGCGCACTAACATCTGCAAAAAACAAATGAGGATTTCGTCGCATATATGCCTGTTGCTTTTCTTTAACCCATTCGGAATATTCTTCGTTGCATTTATAATGTTCCTTCGCCTCACAACATACGTCATATTCATCTCCGGACATCTTAGGCTCACTGGTATAACTCTCTACCTTCGTTTTTCTAACACTCCCAGGATTAATATGCCCCTGCTCTAAAAACTCCGCATAACGCAAGCTACATTCTAGATGTCCATGCTCAATACCTCGGTAAAAAAAATTGCTTGCTTGATAATAATCAGGCTTATTATCGTCACAGCCCTTGCCCTGCATATATAACATTCCTAACCCATAAGTCGCAAGATCCCACCAATCACCCAACGCTAATGCGCGCTCGTACAGTGCTTTTGCAGCACTAATATTAGGAGTATTCTTTGGCTCACCATGCCCCTGTTCATACATTTGCGCACGAAAAATCATCGCTAATACATTGTTTTGCTTCACTGCATTATCATAACCTTGAATAATATGCGATTTTATCATGAGAGACATAGGCCATTCTGAGTGAAGAGCCTGCATATCCAACACATTAGCTGACAATAACCAATAATATCCCGTGTCGTCTCCTGCTTGCTGCATGGACTTGCATTGACTTTGGATATATTTCGCTTCCTCATCCGTAATAGTTTCAAGATCAAACCATGCATTCCAAGCGTCTTTATCCCCTCTTAACGCGCCAGCTACCATATCTGCTAATAACATATACATCTCTACCAATTAAAAAAAGTATGCTTATTATCTCACAAAGACCAAAATTTTACTATATATGACAAATAATAAGCGACTATAAGCGTCGAGAAAAATAATAACACACAGAACAAAAACAAAAATAAATTATCTTAGATACAAGGACATGTCTCACGAGTCTCGGTTTGCCTTAAGATCGGTACCGGATGTTCGATATAATTATTCAGGACCAATTCCCAGCAAGTAAGCTCGTCAGTTGTTTCAATACAAGTAAACCCTACATTTTTATAATGATCTTTTACCAAACTATTACGATCTGTTGGCAAATAATACCCTAGCAAACGAGAAACGCCCTGCTGTTTTGCTTCTTGGACCACATAATTGAGTACGGCATGCTCTACTTTTCTATTTAAGACCCGGCAACTCATCAACCAGGTATCAATTTCCCAAAAATCAGGCTGTTTTCGACAAATTAGCACGCTAATCATTCCATTATCACCAAAGCGATCGGCAAGGCGAATCTGCAGAGTGAATGCATCGTCGGCTGCTTCAAATGCCGCAATTTGCGCTTCTGAGTAACGACGGGTAGTCAGATTAAATTGATTAGAACGCGCTATCAACTGGCTAATGCGTGTACGACCAATCTCATCAAAAGGGGCAAGTGTCATCACCATATTTAAAGACTGTAAATATTCATCCATATTGCGATGCTTCGCAGACTCGAGCGCCCGCATGGCGTTTTCTTGGTATTGTTCCGCACGTAAACGATCATTGGGGGTAAAAGAAAGACTGTCAAAATAACCTCCTGCCAACAATGTGCGCGCAAATAACGCTGGTTCTTCTGGAAGTTCTGGTACTGCCACACTGGGTAATACCTCTCGCACTTGCTGTCTTTCAACTGGATTATCATCCAGAAAAACCAATGAATCTACGTGTATATTAAGTGCTTCTGCAATGGCACTTAAATTAGTGGCTTTGTCACGCCAATTTGCAATAAATACGGCGATATGCTCTTCGCGCAACAACATATCGGGATGCTTTTGAAAGGGTAAACGTGCCATTGCTTCATCGTTTTTGGAACAGACCGCAAGAATGACCCCTCTTTGTCTTAAGGCCAGCGCTACTTTTTGCACCGACAGATGCGCCTCTCCTTGCGCGGAGCCTTGACCTAATACAATTCCTGCAAGCCCATCATCACCAATCACCCCACCCCATAATGTATTATCTAGATCGAGCACTAAGCATTTTCCTGTACATTTACCCCGTGAGGTCGCTAACAAACGTACGCAAGCGTTTGTATATAAAGGAATCATATCTGGCGAAAAAGCAAATTTTGCCATATGCCATTTGGCTTCATCAAACCAATGATCAATGCCTACGAGGGAAGCGAGAGACGCCACATCTAAGACCAAATGCCCCCATTTTTCTGCAAGTTTGCTTAAGCGTTGATTAAAATTTTCTATGCGACGACGACGCGAGCCCGTAATTTGCATTTCCATATTGCCAAAAAAATTATCGGCAGGAACCGGCACGGTTTGAAAGATGATTTGTACTTGTTGTTGCATTAATCCTTCACGAATGTTGCTGATAAAGGCAATGCATTGCTCGACCGCTTCGTCTTCATTCAATACGTATTCGTCACTTAAACCTGGGAAGGAACGATGATCTAAGGCCACCAAAACAAAATCTAATGACGCACTATGAATAGTAGACTGTGGATCAATGGCCTCTTGTAAACTTTGATCAAAATTGCCTTCCGTACATTCTATTCGAAAACCATAGCGTAATCCTGTAGCGCTCAGACCAGCGCTTAACAATTTAGTAGTACCATTGCTGATAATACCTACCCGTAAAGCTTTTAAGGGAGCGAGGTCTTCGCACTTTGCTATAGCTTGACTTAATGCATAAAGCTGATTGAGATCAAGCGCGTAAGAAGCTAATTTAGCTAAATTTGTATGCGTTAGCGCATTCTGAACAGAAATATTTTTGAGTTGTTGATAAAAATCAAGGGGGGCTCTTTGTAGCCATGGTAAATCAGTGCGCCATGACATGGGAGGGATCCTTGCTATAAAAAAAATCTTGCTTACGCTTATCGTGCATGACTTACATACCCAATTTATATTTTATTTTTTTTACCATATCACCTACACATTCAAAACTACTCGCATCTACAGATGTAAAACTAATTTTAAAATAACGCTCTATGGCAATAATTAAACGAAGATGACTCAAACTATCCCAGTCATTTACATCGTTTGCGGTGGTCCCCGCGGTTAAAAGAAGATTGTCATGATTAAACACGTCTTGGAATATAGGGGTAAGTGCTGCAAAAATTTGTTCGTCAGTCATAAGGGTCACTAAAAATAAGGCGTCAACAGCCCACGATTCTAATGGTATTCTGTACCCTCTTGCAAGAAGCGCTTCGTAAGATAGTATAGTAAGCGTCTACTATGCGTAAAATGAGCAGGATCTATCCGAGCCGCGACCGTGAGGGAGCTGAGCAGAGGAGGCAGAAAAATTTGATTTTCCGCGAATATTCTTTTTCCTGTTGCACACTAATAGAATTGTACGGATAAAATACTGTATACTACAACACTATTTTTCAACGAAGCTTATAGGACGTCTTAATGGCTGATTTAAATTTATACAGAAACATTGGTATCTTCGCCCACGTAGATGCGGGAAAGACCACCACTACCGAGCGTATTCTCAAGCTCACCGGTAAAATTCATAAAATTGGTGAAGTTCATGAAGGTGAATCAACCACCGACTTCATGGTACAGGAAGCGGAACGTGGTATTACCATCCAGTCAGCAGCGATCAGTTGTCATTGGAAAGGAACGCGATTCAACGTAATCGATACCCCAGGCCATGTGGACTTCACAGTAGAAGTATATCGTTCATTGAAAGTTCTCGATGGCGGCATCGGCGTATTTTGTGGATCTGGTGGAGTTGAACCACAGTCAGAAACCAACTGGCGCTATGCGAATGATTCAAAAGTATCTCGTTTGATTTTCGTAAACAAGCTTGACCGTATCGGTGCTGACTTCCTGAAAGTGACCGAGCAAGTGAAAAAAGTATTAGGTGCTCACCCATTAATTATGACGTTGCCAATCGGCATTGAAGATAGCTTCGTAGGGGTTGTCGATTTATTAACCCGTAAAGCGTACATTTGGGACGAAACTGGCCAACCAGAAAACTATACTATTACTGACGTGCCAGCCGATATGCTTGATGACGTTGAAATGTACCGCGAGCAATTAATTGAAACTGCGGTTGAAATGGATGACGATTTAATGATGGCATTCCTCGAAGGAGAGGAACCTTCAATCGAAGACATTAAACGCTGTATCCGTAAAGGTACGCTCGAGTTGGCCTTCTTCCCAACTTATTGTGGATCAGCCTTTAAAAATAAAGGAATGCAGCTCTTATTAGACGCAGTTGTCGACTATTTACCGGCTCCGCATGAAGTTAATCCACAACCTTTGACGAATGCGGAAGGCGAGCCCAATGGCGAATTCGCTATTGTTTCTGCCGATGAACCATTCCGTGCCTTGGCCTTCAAAATCATGGATGACCGTTTTGGCGCCCTCACCTTCATCCGTATATACTCCGGAAGACTGAACAAGGGTGATACCATCCTTAACTCATTTACCGGTAAATCTGAGCGTGTTGGCCGCATGGTTGAAATGCAAGCAGATGAGCGAAATGAACTAAATAGTGCTGAAGCAGGCGATATTATTGCTATTGTAGGTATGAAAAGCATTCAGACCGGTCACACCCTTTGTGATCCCAAACATGAATGTACACTTGAAGCAATGGTTTTCCCTGAGCCAGTCATCTCTATTTCGGTCACCCCAAAAGATAAAGGCTCAACTGAAAAAATGAGTATGGCTATTGGTAAAATGGTTGCAGAAGATCCAACATTCCGTGTTGAAACGGATGTAGACTCCGGTGAAACCATTCTTCGTGGTATGGGTGAATTACACCTTGATATTAAAGTGGATATTCTGAAGCGTACTTACGGTGTTGAATTGGTCGTGGGTCAACCACAGGTTGCTTACCGTGAAACTATTACCAAATCAATTGAAGACAGCTATACCCACAAGAAACAATCAGGGGGTTCTGGTCAGTACGGGAAGATTGATTACCGCATTAAACCAGGCGAGCCAAACACTGGATTCACCTTTATTACCTCTTGTGTCGGTGGTAGTGTTCCTAAAGAATTCTTCCCCGCAGTTGAGAAGGGTTTCCGTTCAATGATGGGCACCGGTACCTTGGCAGGGTTCCCTGTATTGGACGTTGTGGTTGACTTGTACGATGGTGCTTTTCATGCCGTTGACTCCTCGGCAATTGCATTTGAAATCGCTGCAAAAGGCGCATTTCGTCAATCGATACCAAAAGCCGGCCCACAATTACTTGAACCCATCATGAAAGTTGACGTTTACAGTCCGGAAGATCATGTAGGGGATGTTATTGGTGACTTAAACCGTCGTCGCGGCATGATTTCCGGTCAAGAAGCCAACGTAAATGGCGTACGCGTTAAGGCTGATGTTCCCCTTTCAGAAATGTTTGGTTACATCAGTACTTTACGCACCATGACCTCTGGTCGCGGCCAATTCTCAATGGAATTCTCTCACTACGCTGCTTGCCCAAGTAACGTATCTGAAGCAGTAATTGCCAAAGAGAAAGAAAGGAAAGCTGCTGCCGCTAAGTAATACTCTTACGCTAACGCTCAAAAAAGCCCTGTCAGTTTGCGCTGATGGGGCTTTTTTTTAACTACGTTTTATTAATTATTTAATTTTTAAACTCATGAGCGAGCGACGAGGATATTATTTTTCCTTGTGATTCATATTGATTGTGATAATATGGAGACATTTTCTACGATAGGAACGTTATGCCAAAAGAAGAACATTTAGAAATGGCCGGTACAGTGGTCGACACTTTACCCAATACCATGTTTCGAGTGAAATTAGAAAACGGCCATGTTGTCACCGCTCATATTTCTGGGCGTATGCGTAAAAATTACATTCGGATTTTAACTGGCGATACCGTACGTGTGGAAGTTACCCCGTATGATCTGACTAAAGGTCGCATTATATTTAGAGATAAAGGTTAGTATTATCTGACGCCCTCTCCCCAACCCTCTCCCGCGAACAAGTTTAAATATTTCGCTCATATTTTCGGCGCGGGCGAGGGAGTGGATTGGAGTAAACAAATAGTCCTGTGCTTAATCCCGTAAAAATCGTTGAAAAATACACGTCATCAACTATGTTTCCTAGATTTTTTAATGATCTTTTTACATGGTACTCTGATAAAAAAAGATCCGTCATCCCGAGCCAGTTTGAATTAAGTTAAATTCTCTGAAAATTCCGCGAGGGATCCCCTTGCCGTTGGGATCGATCTGTCTGCAGGAGATTTCTCGCAGAATTGCCTGTGGTTCTTTTCTCAGTGCAAACTGGCTCGAAATGACGTGCTATTTGACGGCCTATTTTATGTCTATCTGCTCGGAGTTGATGACGTATCATTTAAGGACTTGTGTCGAGTCGAAGAGACAGCTTAATGCCCAGGATTCAGAAATGAGCGCGGCTCGGATACACACCAGATCTGAATGGGTTTTGTTGATAGACGCACTGAAGGTTGCGAAAGTAATGAAGACGAGAAGCTCTTTAAAAAACGTCAAAAAACAGGATGTTTTTTGCGAGCGGCCAGGGATGGCG